>JBMTWK010000051.1:0-11270 GCA_049452395.1 Prochlorothrix sp.
GTTGTCATCTGACAGAAAACCGTCCGTTAAGTTTTATAGAAACCACTCCTGCATAGCTTATGACAAGTTCTTCATCCCAGCGGCGGGCGCTCGTTGTCCAAAATAATTTCTCTCCCTTCGGTAACAAGCTCATCCAGGGGGGGTATGTCAATGGCGACCAAATGAAACAAGCGCTGATCGAGAGTCGGCGCGAGGGCCAACCCCTGACCAAAGTCATTGAGGGCATGACGGGGAAAAGCTTGCCCCCGGAGATGCTGCGGCAGTACAAGCAGCAACAACTGTTTGAGCTAAAAGTTCTCTTTGGGATTGAGTCCCTCGATCCTGAGTTAGACGAGCAGTCGGATACCCAAATTGCAGAGCTAATTAATACCCTCATTCCCCTGAAGGTCTGCCGCGAGCACCGCCTTTTGCCCCTTAGCCGCCAGGACACCGATCCCCCGTCAGTTTTGGTTGCGATGGTGGATCCGGAGAACTTGGGTGCCCAGGATGAACTGAACCGGATTCTCCGGCCCCAACAGCTTGTGGCCCATCGTTTGGTCATTGCGCCGGAAGACTACGAGGCGATGATCAATGTTTATCTGGACCAGCAGCAGCAACAGAAGGCGAAGGATACCTCTGGGGGCGATGTCGATCCCAATTCGATCTACGCCCAGGAGAACTACGACGATTACGACTATGAGGACGGCGATGACGAGGGTGATGTCCCCGATGACAATGAGCCGGTGGTGGTGGACATTGGGGATGATCTGGCGGATTTAGATGGTTCAGGCTTAGGCGAGGCGGAGGCCGATGATTTTGAGGGGGCGGATCTGAGTGCGTCCTTGAAGGATGCGTCGGGTGCCCCGATCGTCAACTTGGCCAATAAGGTTTTGATTAAGGCGCTCCAGATGGGGGTCTCGGATATTCACATTGAACCCCAGGAAAAGTTCCTGCGGATTCGCTTCCGTAAGGACGGGGTGCTTCAGCAAGCGTTTCCCCCCTTCCCCAAGAAAATCATTCCGGCCTTGGTCTCCCGTTTCAAGATTATGGCGGATATGGATATTGCCGAACGCCGTCTACCCCAGGATGGCCGGATTCGCCGGGTGTTCAAGCGCAAGAAGGTGGATTTCCGGGTCAATACGCTGCCCAGCCGCTACGGGGAAAAGATCTGTATGCGGCTGCTGAATAGCTCGGCGGCCCAGTTGGGGTTAGACAAGCTAATCAGCGACCCGGAAACCCTGAATATGTGCCGGGAGATGGCGAAGCGGCCCTATGGCTTAATTCTGGTGGTGGGGCCAACGGGGTCCGGGAAGTCCACGAGTTTGTATTCGATGCTGGCGGAGCGCAATGAGCCGGGGGTCAATATCAGTACGGCGGAGGATCCGATCGAATATGCCCTCCCTGGAATTACCCAGGTCCAGGTGATTCGGGAAAAGGGGATGAACTTTGCCTCGATTCTGCGGGCCTTTATGCGGCAGGATCCCGACATTATTCTGGTGGGGGAGACGCGGGACCAGGAAACAGCCAAGACGGCGATCGAGGCGGCGCTGACGGGCCACTTGGTGCTGACGACGCTCCACGCCAACGATGCCCCCAGTGCGGTGGCGCGGTTGGATGAAATGGGGGTGGAGCCGTTTATGGTCTCGGCTTCCTTGATTGGGGTCTCGGCCCAGCGCTTGATGCGGAAGGTGTGCTCCGAGTGCCGCATTCCCTACACGCCCACCCCCGATGAGTTGGCCCGCTTTGGTCTGTCGGCTTCCCATGAGGTGGATGTGACCTTTTATAAGGCGAAGATTACCAATGCGCAGCAGGCGAAGGAGAAGGGGGAGCAACTCTGTCCGGCCTGCCGTGGGGGAGGCTATAAGGGCCGGGTTGGGGTCTATGAGGTGATGCAGATGACCGAGGCGCTCCAGGTGGCCATTAATGAGGGAGCCAGTACCGATCGCATTAAAGAAGTTGCCGTAGAGGGGGGGATGAAAACGCTCCTGGCCTACAGCTTGGATTTGGTGCGCCAGGGCCACACCACCTTTGAGGAGGTGGAGCGGGTGACCTATACGGATACCGGCTTAGAAGCGGAGCTGAAGGCTAAACGCAAGACCTCGCTGACCTGTAAGTGTTGTGGGGCGGGCCTCCAGCCGGAATGGATGGATTGCCCCTATTGTTTAACCGATCGCTTTGCCTAGGCGATCGCGGTGCCTCGCCGCAAGTCCAGTCGGTCAGCCCCAGTCCAGGGACCACTCTAGGCCAGGGACTGGGCAACCTGACTCTAGGACCTGTGGGGACTCCGGCGCTTCGCGGCAGCCCGCAGCCTCTGCCCACCCTGGGTCGTCATACCGTTGAGATCGGTGTGAGATTCGGTGTCTTTGAAACCTGTCCTTTGCAGTAACCATTCAGGGGGTCACGGAAGAATGCGGGTTTCAGGCTCTGAAAATCCTGGATTGGTATGGTTTGAGCTGCTTCGGACTCCGATCGAAGGGCTGAAACCCTACTAACTTCGTAGACCCCTGAATAGTTACCCTTTGCAGCCCTTGATTTTGCAGACTTTGATACAGAAGGAGAACCCTCTATGGAATTCATGATTGAAGACTTGATGGAGCAACTGATCGAAATGGGGGGGTCAGACATGCACCTGTCTGCGGGCCTGCCGCCCTATTTTCGCATCAGTGGCAAACTGACCCCGATCGGCGAAGAACGCCTGACAGCGGACCAGTGCCAGCGCCTCATCTTCAGTATGTTGAACAACAACCAGCGGAAATCCCTGGAACAAAACTGGGAGTTGGATTGCTCCTACGGGGTCAAGGGTCTGGCGCGGTTCCGGGTCAATGTTTATAAGGACCGGGGCACCTATGCGGCCTGTTTGCGGGCCTTGAGTTCCAAGATTCCCAACTTTGATAACCTGGGATTGCCCGATGTGGTGCGGGAAATGTCTGAAAAGCCGCGTGGTATGGTGCTGGTGACTGGCCCGACGGGATCTGGGAAAACCACCACCCTGGCGGCCATGATCGACCTGATCAACCGGACGCGGGCTGAGCATATTTTGACGGTGGAAGATCCGATCGAATTCGTCTACGAGCCGATCAAAAGCCTGGTGCACCAGCGCCAACTGGGGGAAGACACCAAGAGCTTTGCCAACGCCCTGAAAGCGGCCCTCCGGGAAGATCCCGATATTATTCTGGTGGGGGAAATGCGGGACTTGGAAACCATTCACCTGGCCATTTCCGCCGCCGAAACTGGTCACTTGGTCTTTGGCACTCTCCACACCAGTTCGGCTTCCCAGACTGTAGACCGGATGATCGATGTGTTCCCCTCCGAGCGCCAAACCCAGGTGCGGGTGCAGTTGTCTAACTCCCTTGTGGCGGTCTTTAGCCAGTGCTTGGTGCCCCGCCACAATCCCAAGCCCGGTGAGTATGGCCGCTGTATGGCGCAGGAAATCATGATCATCACCCCCGCCATTAGCAACCTAATCCGCGAAGGAAAAACCTCCCAAATCTACTCCGCAATTCAGACGGGGGCTAAATTGGGGATGCAAACCCTAGAGCAGGTGCTGGCTAACCTGGTGAAGACGGGGCAGTGTACCTTTGAGGCTGCGATGTCCAAAACCTCTAAACCAGAAGAGCTACAACGGTTGGTGGGCAATGCCCCTGCTGCTGCCAAGCGCTAAGGTTGGGGGCTGGACCTTGCTCTTGGCCCTCACCCCCAGCCCCTCTTCCAGAGCGGGAGAGGAGAGGAGAGCACGGGATTTTGATGAAGGGGTCGCCATGGCGCGATGCATCCCTTCGGTAAACGGTGCTTCTGGGTTTCTCCACCCCTAACCCCTCGGTGAGTGCTGCCCTGGGGAAATTAGCTCATCGACATATCCTCAATCGATCGGGAGTAGGAATTATGGCCACCTTTGTAGTGCAGATTCGAGATGCCCAGGGGGCACTCAAAAAACAAAAAGTGGAGGGAGAGTCTGCTCGGGAAGTCCGGGCTGCACTGCGTGAGCAAGGGCTAACCATCCAGGAAATTAAGAAAGCTCAGTCTTTCCAGGAAATGCTGGATAGTTTGGGCGATATTGACATTGGTGAATATACTGCCAGCGTTACCGTTAAGGATAAGGCGATTTTCTCCCGGCAGATGGCGGTAATGGTCAATGCTGGGGTGCCGATCGTCCGCTCCCTGGGGGTGCTGGCGGACCAATGCCCCAACCCCAAGCTCAAAAAAGCCCTCAAGGTGATCAGCGACGATGTGCAGCAGGGCAATAATATGTCCGAGTCCATGCGCAAGTTCCCGGAATCCTTCGATAACCTCTACGTTGCCATGGTTCAGGCGGGGGAAGTGGGGGGGGTGCTGGATGATGTGCTCAACCGGCTGTCTAAGCTGCTGGAGGATGATGCGCGGCTGCAAAACCAGATTAAGTCGGCCATGAGCTACCCGGTCACCGTGGGATCGATCGCTGTCATTGTGTTTATTGCCATGACGGTGTTTTTGATTCCCACCTTTTCGGCCATCTTCGATGATATTGGGGTTGAACTGCCGGTTTTCACCCAAATTATGCTCAAGATTAGTGAATTCCTGCGCACTCCCCAATATTCCGTCAGCTCAATCTTTGCGCTGATGGGTTTGAAGTTTGCGTTTGATAAATACTACTCGACCCCGATCGGCAAAAAGCAAGTGGATGCTTTGGCCCTGAAAATGCCAATTTTTGGTGACTTAATCCAAAAAACAGCCGTAGCTCGGTTCTGCCGTACCTTTGGCTCCCTCACCCGCGCTGGGGTGCCGATTTTGACTTCGTTGGAAATTGTGCGGGATACGGCGGGGAACCAGACGATCGCCGATGCGGTGGAAAATGCCAAGGAAGAAGTGCAAAGTGGGGGCATGATCAGTAGCGCGATCGATCGGGCTAAGGTTTTTCCGGTTATGGCCATTCAAATGATGGGGATTGGTGAAGAAACCGGGGATTTGGATACCATGCTCATGAAGGTGGCCGATTTCTATGAAGATGAGGTCGAACAGGCTGTTCACGCCATGACCAGTATGCTGGAGCCGTTGATGATTGTGGTCATCGGGGCCATGGTCGGATCTATTTTGCTGTCGATGTATTTGCCCATGTTCAAGGTCTTTGAAACGATGGGCTGATCTGTGCTTCCCCCCTTGCGCAACTGCGCCCCTCCTCCCCCCAGCCCCGACCCCCAGAACGGGCAAAGGGGAGCCAGGGTGTTCCAAGTCCCTCGCCCGCGCTGGGAGAGGGATTGAGGCTGAGGGCTTCTCAATCGGCACCCGACCGAGAGGGCACTGAATGATAGGGAGGTCTCCCCTATGGAACGTCTTACCGTTAACTTCTATAGTTCATGTCCGTACAACAAATTCACTACGAGGCACTCTTGGCAGAATATAGCGATCACCAAGCTGCCACTGATCTTTTAAAGGAATATCGACCCTATTTAGAACTTGTGCCCAGTATGCGGCGACCCTTGGACAGTATTGTCAGTCTGCCCTTGCCGTTAGCCAAGGTTCGCAATATGCAGGCCACTGCCGCTGCGTACTACCCGGTTACGGAAACGGTTCAACTGCCCTGTGATATTGCGCTGCTGATGTGCGATCCGGAGTGGCGCATTAAAACGGGGGTAGAAATTTGCATTTTCATTTACCGACCTGGGGAAGACTTTTCTGACTTTTTGGGGCGCTGGCGCAAAACCCAAGTGGCTCTTAGCCAAACCTATGAATGGGTGATGCCCAGCCATTACAACCATATTTACAGCGAAGGGGAAGGGGCGTTGTATCCTCTTTTTGTGGGCATTGATGGAATGCCCAAGCGTATTTTTCGGGGCTTGGAGGGGGCAGGACTGCCCTATGTGCTGAAGGTGCCCGATCCGAGCCTAACCAGTGAGGCCGGGGGGGAGCCGGAAGCGCCGTCGTTGGATGCGATCGAGCTATTGCCCGGTGAGTAAGTTCGGGTTGGGTCTGGGTTGGGTCTGGGTTGGGTCTGGGTTCGGTCTGTCCGCCAGGGCCGATCGCGCTAGGGATTTGCCCGATCGACCCAGTAACCGGAAAGCCGCCCTCACCTTGCTCCTCAAGTGAGTTTGACCTTGCTTGACCTTGTTTGATCTTGCTTGACCTTGTTTAACCTTCACCCCTTCAGGTGTTCATCATCTAGGCGTTTATCATCTAGGAGTTCATCATCCCATGTGGCCCCTTTGGTTTGCCTTACCCCTTTCCCTAACCCCCGCCCCTTCGACGATCGCCCAAGCCCCCGCTCCAGAACCCCAGGAGTTTGTTCGGGTTCAGGACGTGCGCCCCTTACCGGGCCAAATTAATACAATTCCGGTTTTTAACAGTAATAGCCCTGAACTGGTGCTGAATGAGGGAATTTTGCTCTCAACCCTGAATCCAGCGGGGAAGGCTAGTCCCGCAGCCCATCTCAACTATACTTTTGACGGTTACTTTGATCTGTTTGGCCACCACATCGCCAAGGCCGATCCCCCGGAAGATCTGCGCACGCTCCATTGGGGCGTTTTAGCCCATAATCCCAGCGATCGACCGGTGACGATCGATATTCTCCAAGGTTACAGCTACCTCAGCCAGCCCGATGCTCCCTTTCTGCCCCTAGAGGCTTGGATTGAAAATCCTATAGGGAATGTTTTTGCTGGACCGGGTAGCCGCGTGACGGATCATTTTCTGCGATCGAATAAGGCCAGCACTTTCCCGGCCCAAGTCACGATCCCGTCTCAAAGCGAGGCTATGCTCCTCGATTTACCGATTCCTGTCCAGACCTTGGATCCGCCCATTAATGGCCGATCGACCCTGATGCGCCTCCGGAGCAATGGCCCTGTGCAGCTTGCCAGTCTGGCCCTCTTTGCGACACCGGGAGAAAATGAGACTGAAACGCCGCCCAGCTTGCAGGATTGGCAGAATTTAGCCCAAAGGGGGGAACTGTCTACCCCCCGCGATCGGGTGCCGACCCCCATTGATGCTACGAGCGGCTCTGTGATCTATGGCCGTGTGGCTGGGGTTGCCCTAGGGTCGCGCTGGCAGGCAGAACTGACGGATCCCGGTAGTATTGACTTGCAGATTCCGGCACCGGGCAAAGCCTTGTCCTATGGCATTAGCCTGCTCCATGTGGGCACTTTGGGCACGGGCCAAATCCAAAGCGGCACTATGATCGTGCGCTATCCCGACACGGCCTACCAAGCCCATGGTAATTATGGGGTGGAGTATGACTTAACGCTGCCCCTGATTAATCCGGGTACGGAGGCCCAGACCGTTGAAATTGCGCTGGAAACTCCTATTAAGGAAAATATGCTGTCCCAGGGGGGGCTGCGCTTCTTTGAGCCGTTGCCTAAGGCGATTTTCTATCGCGGTACGGTGCGGGTGCGCTACACCGACGATCGGGGTTTGCCCCAAACCCGCTATGTCCATTTGGTCCAACGGCGGGGGCAGGAGGGTCAAGCTTTGGTGACCTTAAATTTGCCGGGGGGCGATCGGCGCTTGGTCAATGTGACGCTCCTCTATGCCCCGGACTCCACCCCGCCCCAGGTTCTAACGGTGCGAACGGTGGAGTAGGGGGGGATTCTTCGTCGGTCCAAAACCGGGGCAACCACGGGGGGATTGCCCCTACCAAATTGCTTCACTCGCCACAGTGGGATAGACCCCAAGGGTTGAGTAGGCTAATAGCTTGAATCAGGAGTAATCTGGACTAAATCGATGAGATGGGTAAAAAATCCTGGGGTTTGATGCTGATATCCGGGAAAGCCGTGATTGAGAGGGTGTCATCCGCTTCGTAGTGTTGAATCCAGGCGTAGCCCGATCGCCGGGGTTGGCTATACCGACTCACGATCGCCCCCTGCGCCTCTACCAGCCAGACCTCAGGGATCCCAGCTTGGGCATAGAGGGGAATTTTGATTTGGCGATCGTAGTCCAGCGAACTATCGGCGACCTCTACCAGCAGGACAATATCCCCAGGAGTCGGTAAACTTTGGGCGTAGCAGTCTTCGCGCCGCTGGAGCAGGGCTAAATCCGGTTGGGGTTCTGAGCCATCGTCGAGTACGATCGGATTCTGAACCCAAATGAGAGCCTGGGAAGCCAGCTTCAGGGTGAGGATTTCGCTCAATTTAGCGACGCAGGTGGCATGTTTGGCCCCGATCGGCGAAATTTTGAGAATTACTCCTTGAATTAGCTCTAGGCGATCGTCCACCGCAAAAATCCCCACATCCTGCATCTGGTGATACTGCTGGCGCGTGAATCGCACACCGCGATCGGGAACCATCGTCGCCGTTGTTGAGGAGGAGGGGAGTAACTGCGTAGCCATCGCGATTACCTGCGTGAGTTTAGGCATAGTATAGCGATTCGTCTAGCAATTCTCCTGCATCCGCTTGCGGGAGAGATGGGATAGGGTCAAAGTGGAAGACAGCGCAGGAGTGAACGGGTGAGTGAAGCAGTGAGTCAGGCAGAGGCTGGGGGAGCAGCAAGGATGGCAGAGGAGCAGGGAGCCGCCGATCGGGGGGTGGAGGTGTTGGTGGACTGTCCCCAGGTGCAGGGGGTGTTTACCTATGGGATTCCGGCAGGGATGGCTGTGGCCGTGGGGGATATTTTGACGGTGCCCTTTGGCGGGCAGCAGTTGGGGGCGATCGCCATTAACCTCCTCAACCAACTGCCCCCCGATTTAAATCCAGCCCAGATTAAACCTGTCCTAGAAGTCGTGACTTCCGGCTTTTTTCCGGCGGATTATTGGCAATTGCTGCACCAAGTGGCGGATTACTACTGCACACCGCTGATGACGGTGGTTAGAACGGCATTGCCACCGGGGTTACTGGGCCGATCGCAGCGGCGTATTCGCTTGCAGGCCGAAGTAATTCCGCCCGGAGCTGAGGAATTCCTACGATCGCCCGCCCAACAACTGCTCCACCTGCTGCGCCAGAGCAAAAGCGGCGATTATGCGTGGCGCTATGTCCTCCAGCAATTGCCCCAAGCCCGATCGGGCCTGAACGACCTGCTGAAGCGGGGCTGGGTGGTGAGCTATCTAGAGCCACCGACGGCGGCACGCCCCAAGTTACAAAAAGCCGTGACCCTGGTGCGCGAGCCGGATCCCACGGATCACCTCACCGATCGCCAGCAGCAAATTTTACAGACCCTGATCCGCAGTGGTGGCGATCGCTGGCTGAGCGAACTGTTACAGCAATGTCGAGCTAGCTCGACGATCGTGACGGCTTTGGCCAAAAAGGGTTTTTTAGTGGTGCAGGAGCGGGAAAGCCTGCGATCGGAAACGGGTATTCCCCTAGAGCGCGATCGGCCCAAGGAACTCTCTCCCGACCAAGCCCAAGCCCTAGCACAAATCCAGCACTGCCAAGGTTCAGAAACGGTTTTGCTCCATGGGGTGACGGGATCGGGAAAAACTGAGGTGTACTTACAGGCTATTGCTCCCATTCTCGCCCAAGGTCGATCGGCCTTAGTTTTGGTGCCGGAGATTGGCCTCACGCCCCAGTTAACCGATCGCTTCCGGCAGCGCTTTGGCTCCCAGGTTTGCGTCTACCACAGCGCCCTCTCCCAGGGAGAACGCTACGATACCTGGCGGCAGATGCTGGAGGGCACGCCCCAGGTCGTGATTGGCACCCGATCGGCGATTTTTGCCCCTTTACCGAGCCTCGGCTTAATTATTCTCGACGAGGAGCATGACAGCAGCTTTAAGCAGGACCAGCCCCAGCCCTGTTACCATGCCCGCACCGTTGCCCAGTGGCGATCTCAGTTGGCCCCCTGTCCCCTGATTTTGGGATCGGCCACCCCCGCCCTGGAAACCTGGTGTAGCGTTTTGGGGGAGGTGGATCCCTGGCCCCAGGCCCAGTATCTGTCACTGCCTCGGCGCATCTACGATCGGCCCATGCCGGACATTCAGATCATTGATATGCGCCAAGAATTTCACAACGGCAATCGATCGATCTTCAGTCGGCGCTTACAACTGGCCCTGGGACAACTCCAAGAGCGGGGCGAACAGGGGCTGCTCTTTGTGCCCCGTCGGGGCCACAGTACCTTTGTTTCCTGCCGTAGTTGCGGCGAAGCCCTCAATTGTCCCCACTGTGATGTCTCTCTCTCCCACCACCAACCCCAGGAAAATGCTCCCTCTCTCCTGCGTTGTCACTACTGCAACCACCAAGCCCCCCAGCCCGACACCTGCCCCCACTGCGGCTCCCCCTACTTAAAATTTTTCGGCAGTGGTACCCAGCGCGTGACCCAAGAACTGAGCCGATTATGGCCCGATTTACGCTGGATTCGCTTTGATAGCGACACTACCCGTACGAAGGGGGCGCACCGGGCGCTGTTAACCCGTTTTGCCCAGGGAGAGGCGGAGGTTTTGGTGGGGACGCAAATGTTAACCAAGGGGATTGATTTGCCCCAAGTCACCCTGGTGGGGGTGCTGGCCGCCGATGGGCTGTTCCATTTGCCGGATTTTCGGGCGGGGGAGCGGGCTTGCCAGACCTTGGTGCAGGTGGCGGGGCGATCGGGGCGGGGCAGCGAACCGGGGCGGGTGCTGATCCAAACCTACAAGCCAGAGCATGAGGTGATCCAAGCGGTACAAGGGTTGGCCTATGGGGAGTTTTTGGGGCGGGAACTGGAGCAGCGATCGCCCTTGGCCTATCCGCCCTACAGCCGCTTTATTTTGCTGCGCTTAAGTGGGTTGGAGGCCGATCGGGTTCAGGCCGTTGCGGAAGATTTGGGCCAATTCCTGGGGGATGCTTTGCCGGAGGGAATCCAATTGCTGGGACCGGCTCCGGCTCCGATTTTGCGGGTGGCCCGCCGCTACCGCTGGCAGTTATTGCTGAAAGTATCCAGTTCCCTAGGTTCCCCAGCCCTTCAGCCGATCGCGCCCCCCAGCTTTAGCCCTCCGCCCTGGGCGATCGGGACAGGCTCCCCTGCTTGGCTCCCCCTTGCCCTGCTGCACCAGCGTTGTGGGTCTGGGGTTGCCCTCACCATCGATGTCGATCCCCTCAGTCTGAGCTAAAGCGAGGCTGCCGGGGAATCCTAGGGTTGAGCAGGACAGGATCCCAAGACCCATCAGTCAGTGAACTGCCCCCAAGTATTAAACTGAAAGCAGGAGACAGCCGTCCCAAGGATCTGGGCTATCTACCCCTCCAACTCGTCCCAGCCAGATGGACCCAGGGGGATGCCCCCTCCCAGAACCCCCCGTTGCCAACTGAGTGCGGTTGAGATCCATCCTCAGCTTGGCTCCCTCTAAACTTTTATGCCTGACCTTGGCCCGATCCGGATTGCTGTCTGTTGGGTCTAGGTGGGAGCATCCCACTTTAGCGATTTAACCGACC
>JBMTWK010000052.1:0-11173 GCA_049452395.1 Prochlorothrix sp.
AATTTGATTTAAGACAGGATTGAAAATCCGTAGGGTCTAGGACTTATCAGCGGCGGGAAGAATGCGCTGCTCCTCCAGAATGGTGCGGTAGCGCTCTAGGTCTTCCTGCATCCGTTCCAGTTGCTTTTTCTTTTCCAGTTCAATCCGGGACTTGCTTAGCTCATCCTGGAGTTCGTCAATTTGCCGCTCCTGTTCCCGAATCTTACGGCGATCGAAGACCTTGCTAAAGCGGCCTTGGATTTCGGCCCAGACGCTCAAAACCCAAACCAACAGCCCACCAAAGCCCATCGCCCCAATCATGGCAATACAGAGAGGAAGCTGAAGCGTCAGGCTACCGGGGACGATTTGGATCGTCACCGCATCGGGGTTCTCTAGGCTAAAGAGCACCAGACCGAAAACGATAACAAAACCGATAACGAAATTTATCTGTCGCATGGAAAACTCCACCAGTTATATCGTGTGGTTTTTCTAAAATCCCTGTCCCACTATAGCAGGGTGAGTATTTCTACCAACTGGTGAGATGTCTGCAAGGGTTAAGGCAAGATCTAGGGAGTATCCTGGGTTTGCCCATAGATATCGGCCCCTTGGTAGGGGTCGCGCCCCCGTGCCGACCCTCTAACTGTCAAACTGGGGCGGCAATCCCCAGGGGATAGGCCCGACCGAATCGGTTAGTCTGCCAAATTGAGAGGCTCCCCTTCTGAAGGCTGACAGCCTGCGCAGTATCCCTGGACCGTCACTTCGTAGAAGTCTCCCCGAAGATGGGAGGAAAGCTGGTTGAGATCCAAGGGCTGGAAGGTGGTCCAGGGGATATCGTGGATGGCTCCGCAACTGCGACAGCGGAAGTGGTGGTGGGGATCGACGTTGGCATCGTAGCGGGAGACCCCTTCTTCCAGTAAAACTTCACGCACAAGACCTGCCGATCGCAGGGCCTGGAGAGAGCTGTACACCGTCGCCTGGGAGGAAATGGGCAGGTCTTGGTTTAAGTCCTGTAACAGTTGTTCCACCGTAGGGTGATCCGTCCGTCCCAGGAGGTTTGCGTAGACTGCATAGCGCTGGGGCGTGACCCGTAACCCTTGGGCCTTCAGGGTTTTGACAACCGCATCTTTAGATTGTGTCAGGGCATTCATAGGCTCTTTGCGACGGGGAACTCCTGTCTTTCTAGCATAGCATCCCCATTTCTGAGCCTTTGGGGTCTGCAAAAATTTTTCAAGAATTTTTTAGAAATAGGTAATTCTATCTATTGAATTATTCTTAAGTTAGAATTATTCTGAGAAGTGTGGAGCGGGCGCTGTCGCCCCCCTAGGTTTTTGCAGGTCTCTTTTGCAGGTCTCCAGGGCAGGGCTGCACTGTCTCTGTTCACTGCACTGTCTCTGCACGTTCTCCACTACACAGCACGCTAAGAGCGGCCCGCTGCGGACAAGTTCTGTCGAGCGCGACCCGTTCAGCAGTTCATCACTACAAACGATTTATCTGGAGGTTGCTATGACCACTGTTGCCACTAAAGTCCCCGATGTCGTCTTCAAGACCCGTGTTCGCGATGAATCCGTGGGTGGACCGAACCCCTTCCGCTGGCAAGATCGCACCACCCAAGAAATCTTCGGCGGCAAGCGTGTTGTGGTCTTCTCCTTGCCCGGTGCTTTCACCCCCACCTGTTCCTCTACCCACCTGCCCCGCTACGAAGAGCTAGCTGATGAGATCAAGGCGCTGGGGGTGGATGAAATTATTTGTCTGTCTGTGAATGATGCCTTTGTGATGTTCCAGTGGGGCAAGCAGCAGGGCGCGAATAAGGTTTTCTTGCTCCCCGATGGCAATGGCGAATTTACTCGCAAGATGGGGATGTTGGTGGACAAGGCTAACTTGGGCTTTGGGATGCGGTCCTGGCGCTATTCGATGGTGGTCAACGATGGCACGATCGAGAAAATGTTTGTGGAGCCAGGTTATAGCGATAACTACGGTGAGGATCCCTTTGAAGTGTCCGATGCTGACACTATGCTGGCCTACCTGAAGGAAGCCAAGGCGTAAGCTGTAGCCTTGCGGCCCAATTTAAGGACTTGAAGATGGCGAGATTTTCTCGCCTTTTTTATTGCCTGTTTTGGGTGGCACTGCCCAAAGCTCTGCGCCCAAGCCGATGCCTTCGGTCACCCCCGATCGCCTTAAAAAACGTTTTTACTGCGGTGGCGATGGTTTGCGACGGATTCAACGAGGCCGATCGCGATGAAATTGGTCAGAAGGGCCGATCGACCGTAGCTGATCCAAGGCAGGGGAATACCCGTCACTGGGGCAAGGCCAATATTCATGCCTATATTGACCAGCATTTGAAACACAATCATGCCCAAAACCCCGATCGCTAGCAAAGAGCCAAAGTTATCCTTGGCATTTTGGGCAATAATCACCAGCCGCAGGCAAATGAGCCAAAACAACAGTAGGGTCAGGCAAGATCCCACAAAGCCGAGTTCTTCGCCGATGGCGGAGAAAATAAAGTCGGTGTGCTGTTCGGGGATAAAGCTTAACTGGGTTTGGGTGCCATGGTGCAGACCCCGGCCCCACATTTCCCCGGCCCCGATCGCAATGCGCGACTGAATCAGGTGATAACCGCCGCCGAGGGGGTCTTTATCGGGATCCATGAACAAAATGAGGCGATCGCGCTGGTAGTCCTTGAGCAGGTTAAACCAAAACCAGTTGCCCAAGCCTCCTGCCAACAAGTTACCCACCGTCACCGCCAGCCCCGAAACTTGGGACCAGGGTAGGGTTTTCCAAGCAACCACGCCCATCAGAAACACCCAAGCCAACCAGGTCGGCAGAGAGTAGTAGAAGAGAATGGCCGAAATCAGCGGTGATCCCAGGATTAACAGCCAGCCCGGATTGGCGTTAGCCCAGTAGAGCATTGGCAGCATAATCGCGCCGAAAACCAAAGAGGTGCCAAGGTCAGGCTGGATAAACACCAAGCCCCAAGGGACCGAAATGATCAAGGCCGCACGGGCCACGCCGGAGAGAGAGGAGGCGGTGTGGGTACTGAGGCTGGCGGCGAGAACAATAATGGCCCCCAGTTTGGCGAATTCGGAGGGCTGGACATGGAAGCCGCCGATGGAGATCCACCGCTGTGCCCCCAAGGCTTCTGTGCCAACAAAGCGAACCGCCAACAACGACACACAGGTCACGCCATAGACAATCCATTGCCCGCGCAGCAAATTTTCATAGCGAAAGCGGGCCAGCATGAAGACTAGGATCAGTCCTACGCCGCCGGTGAGCCAATGTTGCCACCAATCCGTCAGACGCTCCGTCAGTTCAGTGCTGCGAATCATGATGCCCCCTAGGAGGGTGAGGGCAATGGTCAGGAACAGCAGCGTATGATCCATATCCTGCCAAGGGGCGAGGAGAACTTGAAATCGATTGGGCTTCGATCGAGATCGACTACGCATGGGGCAGAAATGGGTGATGATGAAGGCTGAACAAACGCTGAAGAGAAGGCCGAAGAAAACGCTGAAGACAGAGATTCCTGGCCCGGTCTTCCCCTTTCCAGCAATCAGAAACGTAATAATAACTTAACCTTTTTTAATTAACCTTTTGCGACTGGCCCGTTTGGACACGCTGCTTATGAACCTTCGCTCTCTGTTGCAAGACCTGCCCGGTATTTTGACGCTGCCCGATCATGCTGCGTTGGATCAGCCCATTAAGGCGCTCCAAACCAATTCCCACGCCTGCGGCCCCGGTGATCTGTTTATTGGGATGCCGGGAACCCGTGTGGATGGGGGGGAATTTTGGGCCGGGGCGATCGCCGCTGGGGCTGTTGCCGCTGTGATTTCCCAAGCTGCCTACCAGACTAAACCCCCCAGCCCAGAGGATGGGGATCCCTGCTTGATTGTTGTGGCTGATGTTACGCCCCTCTGCGCCCACCTTGCGGCCCGCTTCCATGGCTATCCGGCCCAAAAACTGCAATTGGCGGGGGTGACGGGCACCAACGGCAAAACCACAACCACCCACCTCATTGAGTATTTTCTGACCCAGAGCCAGCAGAAACCGGCCCTTTTTGGCACCCTCTATGCCCGCTGGCAGGGCTTCCAGGAAACCGCTGCCCACACAACCCCCTTTGCCACAACCCTTCAGAGTCAGTTGGCTGCTGCGGTGGCTGCTGGTTGTAGCCATGGGGTGATGGAGGTTAGTTCCCATGCCCTGGATCAGCAACGGGTGGCGGAGTGTCCGTTTCAAGTCTCGGTGTTTACCAACCTGACCCAGGATCACCTAGACTACCATGCCACCATGGAGGACTACTTTTCGGCCAAGGCGAAGCTCTTTAGTCCCCAGTATCTCCACGATCGGGCGGTGGTTAACCTTGACGACCCCTACGGTCAGCGCCTTGCCCAAAGCATCCTTCCGGAAAAGGTCTGGACCTATAGCCTCCAGAATCCGAAGGCGGATTTTTGGACCGAGAACCTCACCTACGAAGCCACGGGGGTTAGCGGAACTGTCCACACGCCCCAGGGATCGGCTCCCTTTACCTCGCCCTTGGTGGGCCAGTTCAACCTGTCCAATGTGCTGGCGGCGATCGCCACAGGGCTGCACCTCGGTCTAGATCTGGCAACCCTCACCCAATCGCTGCCCCAATTCCCCGGCGTGCCCGGTCGCATGGAGCGGGTCCAGGTTGGCCCGGAGCAGGACATTACGGTGATTGTGGACTATGCTCACACCCCTGATAGCTTGGAAAATCTGCTCAGGGCTTCCCGTCCCTTTATCCCAGGGCGGATGATCTGTGTGTTTGGCTGTGGGGGCGATCGCGATCGGACCAAGCGGCCCCAAATGGGGGGAATTGCGGCTCGCCTTGCCGATGTGGCGGTGGTGACTTCGGATAATCCCCGGACTGAGGATCCCCAGCGCATTCTTGATGATGTGGTGGCGGGTATTCCGCCGGAAACCCAGCCGATCGTCATTGCCGATCGGGCAGCGGCGATCGCCCAGGCCATTGCCCAAGCCCAACCGGGTGATGGGGTTTTGATCGCCGGGAAGGGCCATGAGGATTACCAGATTCTGGGCACGGAGAAGATTCACTTTGACGATCGCGAACAGGCCCGATCGGCCCTGAGTCAGCGGTTCGCCTAAGCGTCTCGTCAACGGGTCTCTATCAACAGGGGTAGGCTTTGGGTCTTCCCCTGTCAACTTCATCTGTATGAGAGCTGCCCCATCAGAACTGCCCCATCAGAGCTGCCCCATCAGAGCCGCCCCCCATGCCCACCCTCAACCTTTCCAAACTCCCCATCACCACGATCGATCTCTCTCCCGGTAGCCACCTGCTGATCAACGCCGTCACCTGGGAACAATACGAAGCCCTCGCCACCGGCACCAGCACCATGCTCCGCAACCTGCGCCGCCAGATCTCTACCAGCAACACCCCCTAACCCAACAACAAAATTGTGGTAGGGGCAACCCCCCGTGGTTGCCCTGGTTTTGGTGATGTTGGGGAATCGGGGTAGGGGCAACCCCCCGTGGTTGCCCTGGTTTTAGTGCTAAGGGAGGGGTTTAGAGCTTGCCAAAGCGGCGTTGGCGTTTTTGGTAGTCACAGAGGGCTTGGTGGAACTCGCTGCGATCGAAATCTGGCCAGAGCGTCGGCGTGACATAGATTTCCGTATAGGCCAGTTGCCACAGCAAAAAATTACTGATGCGCATTTCCCCACTGGTGCGGATGAGCAAATCTGGATCGCTGACCCCTTGGGTAAAGAGATAGCGGCCAAAGAGGTCATCGTTAATATCCTCCGGCGCAAGCTTGCCCTGTTGGACCTGGGTGGCAATGTGGCGGCAAGCCTGGGTGATTTCCTGGCGACCGCTGTAGTTCAAGGCCATAATCAGCTCAAATCGGGTGTTATGGCGGGTCCGATCGATCGTTGCCTGCAAATTACTTTGAAGCCGTGTTGGCAGTTGGCCTATATCCCCCGCCACCCGGAGCCGAATGCCGTTCTGCATCATGCTGGCTGTTTCTTGCAGAACGTACTCATTGAAGAGTTCCATCAGAAAATCAACTTCAGCCCGAGGCCGTCCCCAGTTTTCCGTGGAAAAGGCATAGGCCGTAACGGTAGCGATCCCCCACTCTGAACAACAGGTGACCAAATTGCGAAGGGCTGCAACCCCTTGGCGGTGGCCAAAGAGACGCGCCAAACCTCGGCGTTGTGCCCAGCGGCCATTGCCATCCATAATCACCGCCACATGACGGGGCATCTGCTTGGGATTGAGATCCTTCGGCAAGGTTGTAGCCTTTTTGTCTTGAACAGTCATTTTTTCTCCCGCAAGGTTGATGGTAGGAAGAAATGCAAGAGGCGTGCCGTGAGGGTTCCTACTTGTCTCCAAGCCTGTTGTCCCAAATTGCGTAAATCTGGGGCAACCGTTTCTCGGTCTGCGGCTGGGGAGAAACGTTCTTCTAGGAGTTCCTTGAGTTTACTACTGGTGATTGGGCGATTGAGCACCCCAGCCTCAGCCAAGGAAATGGAACCGGTCTCTTCTGACACTACAACACAAACACAGGCTTTGACCCGCTCCGTGATTCCCATGGCGGCACGGTGGCGTGTCCCTAAGCGGCGGGCAGCGGTGCGTTCAGAGATGGGCAGAATGACGCTGGCGGCTACAATGCGGGACGATCGCACCAGCACAGCCCCATCATGGAGCAGGGTTGAGGTTTGAAAAATGGTTTGTAAAAGTTCGCGGGAAAGTTCTGCATTGAGGCGAACACCGGGAACCCGAAAGTCTCGCTCATCGATCGGATCCGCCGTTTCCAAAATAATCAGTGCCCCGGTGCGGCTTTGGGACAGCTCTTTCACGGCATCCACGATTTCCTCAACGATATCGTTGGTTTTAGGATCGGGATGGACGGCGGGGTAGAACAGATCGAGAAAGCGAAACTGTCCCAACTGTTCCAGAAAGCGCCGGAGTTCTCCATGCAGTTCAATGGCGATCGCCACCGCCGCCATCAGCAGCACCAGGGTTAGGGCTAAAGCAAAGCGATCGAGCTGGACCATACGGGCCAAGGCCGTCAGCAGCATCAGTAGGATAAAGCCCCGCACCATCCAAAAGGAGCGGCGCTGCCCAATGATCACCAGCACCATATAGGCCAAGACTAAAATCAAGGCAAAATCCAGGGTCTGCCACTGCCAGGATCCGGCCCAATTAACCCCTGAAATGGCCCCTGACAATTCCTTGATTAAACTCAGCCACTGTTGCTGATCTGTGTCCATCCAACCCGTCTGGCCTGAACTGCTGATAATACCCAATCGGTTCCATGCTGAACTGATGGGTCTAGGGCTGAGGGTAACACGTCCCCCACCCCTAAACCCCTAGCTCTACCCTAATCATTCCAGCATACCCCTCGCCCGTGGCGAGGTTCTAGTCTGAAGGCGGGGATTGCGACTTCCGCTTAGGCAGAGGGGGGGGTCAAGAGCCGATCGGGCAGATAATCGTGGCGCAGGAGGTCTTCATAGGTTTCCCGTTGCAGGATTAAGCTAGCTTCCCCGTCCCGGACCAAAACCGCAGCAGGGCGGCTGAGGCGGTTGTAATTGGAGGCCATGCTGTAGTTATAGGCTCCCGTGGCCAAAACGGCGACAATATCACCGGGTTGGGTGGGGGGCAGTTGGGCCTCTTTGATGACCACATCGCCAGATTCGCAATGCTTCCCGGCCAAGGTCACCGTTTCGGTGCAGGCTTGGTCCATGCGGTTGGCCAGCACAGCCCGGTAAACGGACTGGTAGGTGATGGGGCGGGGATTGTCGGACATGCCGCCATCGACGGTGACGTAGGTGCGGAAGTTGGGGATGTCTTTGCGGCTGCCCACGGTGTAGGCTGTGATGCAGGCGGGGCCAATCAAGGAGCGCCCAGGTTCGCAGAGGAGCTTAGGCAGGGGGAGATTGGCTTGTTCGCAGGCTTGGGCCATGGCGGTGCAGACGGTTTCGGCCCAGGTGGCAATGCTGGGGGGATCGTCGGATTCGGTGTAGCGAATGCCAAGGCCACCGCCAATATTGACTTCGGCGACGGGTAAGCCTGCGGCTTGGGCCTCGGTGAAGGCTTTGATGACAACGCCAGCGAGGTCTTCGTGGGGTTTGAGTTCAAAGATTTGGGAGCCGATGTGGGCGTGGAGGCCGATGCAGCGGAGGGCGGGTTGTTGGGCGAGGGTGTTGAACAGTTGGGGCAGTTGGTCGGGGTCGAAGCCAAATTTGCTGTCGAGGTGGCCGGTGCGGATGTATTCGTGGGTGTGGCACTCAATGCCGGGGGTGAAGCGGATCATGACCCGCTGGGGCTGGTCGGGGGTTTTGCCTGCGGCGGTGGCGAGGCGATCGAGGTTGCTGAGTTCGTGCCAGTTATCGACAACGATCGTGCAACCGGCTTCTAGGGCCAGCTTCAGTTCCGCTTCGGATTTGTTGTTGCCGTGGAGGTAGATCTTGGCGGGATCAACGCCTGCTTTCAGGGCGGTGTAGAGTTCGCCCCCAGAGACGACATCAAGGCCGAGTCCTTCGCTGGCGACGATCGCGCAGACGGCGAGGCAGTTCCAGGCTTTAGAGGCATAGAGCACTTGGGATTCACCGGGATAGAAGCGGCGGAAGGCTTCCCGGTATTGTTCGCAGGCGGTGCGAAGGGTGGCTTCGTCCAGGATATAGAGGGGCGATCCAAACTGTTCCACCAAGTCTTTGAGGTCACAGCCGCCGATCGTCAGGTG
This sequence comes from Prochlorothrix sp., assembly GCA_049452395.1. Lineage (GTDB taxonomy): Bacteria > Cyanobacteriota > Cyanobacteriia > Prochlorotrichales > Prochlorotrichaceae > Prochlorothrix. The sequence continues at coordinate 8,687 of JBMTWK010000052.1, forward strand.
TTGGTGTTCGTTGACTTGGGCGGTGAGGGGCAGCAGGGACTGGTTGGGGGAGGTGTTGGGGTCTGTGGGGGGCAGGTATTGGCTACCGGTGGCGGTGGGGGTTGGGGCAGAAGTTGATACCATGGCTGAGAAGAAGGGGCTGTGGAAAAGGTGGGTAAATCAGGGGGGCGATCGATCGGTCTGATGCCGAGGGTGCATCCCACTTTAGAAAATCTTGGGTAGGGGTAGGGGTCGTGCCCCCGTGGCTCCCCTCTTTGGCCCAAAATCAGGGCAACCACGGGGGGATTGCCCCTAACAGGTCGATTAAATCGCTAAAGTGGGATACTCCCGATGCCGACAGTCTGGCTTGATGGTTTCTACTGACTCTAGGGATTTGACTTGCTTTAGAGGAGTAGAGGTGGGAGTTAGGATCTTAACCTGAAGTGGGTTGCTTCTGGGTTCGGTCTGGGGGGGGTTTGTCCTGACTTGGTGATATCCCCCGATCGAGGCTAAATTGGTTCTCCCCTAACCTTAAAGAGGGTGCATCCCAACTTTAGAAAAATCTCGGTTGGGGTCGTGTCCCCGTGGCTCCCCTCTTGGGACCAAAACCAGGGCAACCACGGGGGGTTTGCCCCTACCCCATCGGTTAACTCATCAAAGTGGGATGCTCCCCTTAAAGATCCTCAAGATTAAAGATCCTCAAGATTTAAAGATCCTCAAGATCCTCCCTATGAGTCTACCCCCCTTGCTGTCTTGGCAGGTTGCCCCCCTGAATGAGTCTTTACTGCCTGCTGCCGTTGATCTCGATCGGCGCTGTTTGGGTGGCATGTGGTCGATCGACAGCTATCGACAGGAACTCGAACGCCCCCAAAGCATTCTGTTGGGACTGCTTCCCGCGACGGCGCAGCCTACGCCCTCTCTTCCCCTGGGGGGAACGGCTTGCCTTTGGTCTGTTGTGGATGAGGCCCATGTCAATTTGTTGGCGATCGCCCCGGAACTCCAGGGCCAAGGCTGGGGGCAGGTCTTGCTGAGTGCGTTGTTAATTGCGGCCTGCGATCGCCAACTGGAGTGGGCAACCTTAGAAGTCAGCACCACCAATCTTCCGGCCCTGCGGCTCTATCAGAAGTTTGGCTTTGAGCAGCTTGGGATCCGCAAAGGCTACTATCACAAGACTGGGGCCGATGCGGCGATTTTGTGGCTGAAGCATTTGCAGGATTCCTCCACGATCGCCCGCTTGCGTGCCCTAGAGCAACAGGGCTGGGATCGAGTGCGGGGAGCTTAGGGGGAATTGTTGGGGTTTCCTGAATTGTTGCGGTTCCTTGCAAGGCCACAGTCGAGGGGATCTTCCCTGCCTAGAATAGAACTATTCGGTGAATGCCCCCAATCCCTATCAGAGAGGTTTTTGCGATGTCTGGAACTGTGACTGATTTTATGAGCCGCGATGTGATTACCGTGAACCCGGAGACGGCGATTAAGGAAGTGATTCAGATCCTGGCCGATCGCCATCTTGGGGGCTTGCCTGTGGTTGATAAGGCGGGCAAATTGGTGGGGGTAATTTCTGAAACGGACTTGCTCTGGCAAGAAAGCGGGGTTACCCCACCGCCCTACATCACGCTGCTGGATAGCATTATCTATCTCAAAAATCCGGCGACCTACGAGCGCGATCTACACAAGGCTTTGGGCCAAACCGCAGCGGAAGTGATGACCAACAAGCCCATTACGATCGCCCCCGACAAGCCCCTCTCCGAAGCGGCCCGCATTATGCACGATCGCCGCATTCATCGCCTTTTTGTGGTGGAAGGGGACACAGTTCTGGGGGTGATCACTGTGGGGGATATTATTCGAGCCATGGCCCTCGGAGAGGGGTAATTGTAACCGATGGGGTCGGGGTAATCCCCCTGTGGTTGCCCCGGTTTTGGTCCCAGTGGATCGCCGTCATTTTGTCAGGATAGCACTGATTTTGCCGGAAACCGCAGGAGAAAGTTGGGTTTTCGGCTTTTTTTATTGGGCTTTATCCGATCGCGCCTCCGATCGCTGGCCCAAGAGCCAATAGGTCTGCATATCGCCCTTCCCCTTAATGTAGACCGGCCCCCGTTGTTGGAAGTGATAGCGATCTCGCAGGCGCTCGTAGGTGGCCTCGGTGACTTGGATCTGCCCCGCCTCCCCTGAAGACTCCATGCGGGAAGCCACATTGACCGCATCGCCCCAGAGGTCATAGTTAAACTTTTTAATGCCAATGACTCCGGCAACCACGGTGCCTGTATTAATGCCAATGCGCAGTTGTAAATTCGCCAGTCCCGCAATTTTGGATTCTGCAACGCTAAAACTGGCGATCACCTGTTGCATGGCTAGGGCCATTTTGGCCGCAGCTTCGGCATGGTCCGATCGGGTCACCGGCAACCCAGCCACCACCATATAGGCATCCCCGATCGTCTTAATCTTCTCCAAGCCAAACTGATCTGCCAGGGCATCAAAGGCGGAAAAAATATAATTGAGCAGCTCCACCAC
>JBMTWK010000053.1:0-11089 GCA_049452395.1 Prochlorothrix sp.
GCGTCAATGTAGGCTTTGCCGCCCATCCAAGCCACTTCTACGGTGCCGGACTTTAAGCCTTCAATGAGGTCAGAGTATTGCTGGGCATAGAAGCCTTCAACGGGTTGGCCGAGGGAGGTGGCCATGGCTTCGAGAAAGGGTTCCCAGAGGGGCCGCTGGTTTTCTTCGGCTTCGGTGGAGAGGATGCCAAAGGTGAGGGGATCGGTGGCGGCGGGGGAGTTGGGGGCGGGGGAGCCGGTGCAGGCTCCGAGGGTGAGGGCGAGGATGAGGACGAGGGGGGAAGGGTGGAAGCGGGGACGCAAGGGGAGGGTGGGGAGAGGGGCAGGTTGGTCAATGCGGTGCGATTGCGGGCGGTGCGATCGCGGGCGGTGCGAGTTGGGAGGGTGCGGGGGGGTGGGACTGTTGCCCGTTTGGGGACGATCGGGGGGACCATCGCTAGCCCGATCGGGATGGCAATTTTGGGGGAGATCGGGGTTGTGAGGGTTAACCCGATCGCTGACCCAATGTTTGACCTTAGCCCAGGGGGGCAAAATCTTAGACTTTGCTTCCAACATGAACTTCACAGCCTCCACAAGAATCCTTCACAATACTCGATTTGATGGCATCTGACCTTGGCACAGTCGATCTAGGGGTTGCGCTGGGAGCATCCCACTTTGGAAGACGCTTGGGAACCCAAGACCAAAACAAGAGCGCTAGGATTGCAGTATCGCATTGATCGATCGTCCAGCCTTCACCATCACTATCCGTTTCATGGTTCGTCACTCTTCCCCGGATTTCCCCCCGCGCCTTGCTGTTCTGAAGCGCCGCAAATTTTTACGCACCGGTTTTGCTGGGGTCTTGGGCCTCGTCAGCAGCACCTGTCTGGCTCGCTCTGAGTCGGTGCCCTCAGCCACCTTGGCCCAATCCACTTCCCCCGCAGCCCCTAGCCTGCCCCCGGAACCAGCCCCTAGCCCCACGCCTACCCCAGTTCCGACCCCAACCCTGCCCCCCAGCGCCACGCCTCGCCAAACCGCCGGTCCTTTTTACCCCAATCCTTTGCCCCCAGAGCGGGATGGGGACTTAACCCAGGCGGCGGATCCCGCAGGGCGGGCGGAGGGTCAAATTCTCTACCTTTGGGGACAGGTGCGCTGGTTGACGGGGGAACCGATCGCCGGGGCATTGGTGGAAATTTGGCAAACCAATACGTGGGGCCGCTATAGCCATCCCCGCGACCCCAACCCCGCCCCGCTGGACCCCAATTTCCAGGGCTTCGGTCAGGTTTATACCGATGCCGAGGGCTTTTACCAGTTCAAGACGGTGCGGCCTGCGGCCTATCCCATGGGGGGGAGTCGCTGGCGGGCACCCCATATTCATGTGCAGGTCAGCCAGTCGGAGGCGAATGCGCCCTTTAGTGGTGCGCGTCCCTTTACGACGCAACTGTATTTTGCGGGGGAGGCGCTAAATCGGGATGATGTGTTGTATAGCTCCCTGTCCCAGGCGGAACAGAAGGGGGTGACGGTCATTTCCCAACCGGGCACGGGGACGGATGATCCCGACTCCCAACGGGGCCGCTGTGATTTGATTTTGCCGGTTTAGGTTGGCTTGGTGTAGATCGGGCTGGGTTAGCGCTGGTCGGTTGCATCGGCGGTGAGGCGGGTGACTCCGAGGCCCGATCGATCGGGCAAAACCAACCGCCCCATAGGATCCAACGTCACCCCTGTAAAGGGATCATCCTTGAGGTTGAGGTGGCTGTCTAAGTCCAGATACTGGGCGAGGGGGGCTAACTGGGCGGCGGCGGTGTTGAGCAAGCTGCTGTCGGAGTAGCAACCGAGCATGACTTGTAGCCCTAGGGTGTGGGCCAAGTCCACCATGCGCTTGGCTTCGGTGAGGCCGCCGGTTTTCATGAGCTTGAGGTTGACCCCATCGGCTCCCCAGGCTGCGGCCTGGATGACATCGCGGCTACTCCAACAGCTTTCATCGACAAAAATCGGGAGGGGGCAGGCCCGCTTGAGTTCGGCAATCTGGGTCTCGGCTCCCTTGGGTAGGGGTTGCTCTAGGTAGACGACTCCTCGATCGGCCAGCCACTTGCCCAACGCCTTGGCAGTCTCCAGATCCCAACCCCCATTGGCATCGACTAAAAACTCGGTGCCCTCCGGTGCTGCGGCTTGGATGGCGCTAAAGAGGGCGCGATCGGCTTCGGCTCCGGCTGGACTGCCCAGCTTGACCTTAACCCAGGTGCTGGGGGTGCGCGATCGCCAGTCAGCTAGGCGTTCTACCCCTTGCTCCGGTGTACCCAGGCCGATCGTCACCGAGGTGGGGGGCAGGGGCTGGGGCGTGAGTCCCCACAGTTGCCAGAGGGGCAGGCCGAGGCGTTTTCCCCACCAGTCCCAGAGGGCGAGATCGATCGCGGTGCGAACACCGGAGGGCAGGGGCTGGAGGAGTTGATCGAGGGCTTGGCGCTGCCAGGGGGTGTAGGACTGGAGTTGGGGGGAGAGGGCGGTGAGGGCGGCTTGGAGTTGGTCATGGCTTTGGCTGTGGGAGCCGATCGAAAAACTGGAGGCTTCGCCCCAGCCCTCCCAATCTTCATGGCGGAGGCGGACCCAAAGGTTGGTGCTGTGGGCGGTGGTGCCCCGGCTAATGGTCAGCGCGAAGTGCTTGTGGACGGTGAAGGGGGTGCAGCGGAGTTCCATGGGGGCAGATTGAGGTGAGCGTCTGGGGGCGCAGGGGCTGAACGGGCCGATCGGTGGGGAACATCCCATCTTTAGCGATTTAACCGATCGGGTGGGGCAATCCCCCCGTGGTTTCCCCGGTTTGGCGCGAAGAGGGTCGGCACGGGGGCGCGACCCCTACCAGGATTCCTCTAAAGTGGGATGCACCCGATCGGTGACCTGTTGCTAGGGGTCTTTTTTGCCTAGGGGTCTTTTTTGCCTAGGGGTCTTCATTGCCTAGGGGTCTTCATTGCCTAGGAGTCTTCATTAAGGAAAGACTCGATATCCGCGATCGCCGCTTCAAGGAACGCGAGATTGGCTTGGCGGGGGGGTGCTTCTGGGGGTGGCTCTAGGCTGGCAGGGCTGGGGACTGCGGCTGGAGGCGGGGGGGGACTGTCGGCACGGTCTGGGGCTAGCTCCCCTTCGGTCCCTTCAAACACTTCTTCAAGTTGTTCGAGCGCTGCATAGAAGTCAGCCGCCCCCTTGGTTTTGTCCAAGAGCTTATTCTCTGGGTTGGTGTCTGGTTGTCGATCGTGGCTCATGGAGACCCTCCCTCCCTCTAGCACAAGACTCCCACTAGATAGCCCGATCGGCCAGCCTTCGACAATTTTGGGCCTTGGGTACTCTGCTGCTGTGGTCTTTTTTATACTACCTGAAGCCCTTGGGAAAACCGTTGAAGATTCATGGCAATCCAGCCCTATATGCGTTCTTGGCTTCTGGGCTGTGTGGATTTGGTATTAGGCTGGAGAGGCGTTTACCTGAGGAGATTAGCTATGTCGGTGTCTAGGCCCATAGTTTTGATTACGGGTTGCTCGTCTGGGATTGGCAAGGCGTTGGCGATCACGTTTCAGCAGCAGGGTTACCAAGTTTGGGCCACGGCCCGGAATCCGGAGCGGCTGGCGGAGTTGGCGGGGCAGGGCATGGTAACGGCGGCATTGGATGTGACCGATGAGGGGGAGATCGCGGCGGTGATCCAGCGCATCAAAACCGAGGCCGGACGGTTGGATTATTTGGTGAACAATGCGGGCTATGGCCAGATGGGAGCTTGTTTAGATTTGGATGCGGCCACGATCGAGGCTCAATTTAAAACCAATGTGTTTGCCCCCCTGGCGCTTTGCCAAGCGGTTGCCCCCCTGATGCGTGAACAGGGTGGGGGGACGATCGTCAATATTGGCAGCATTTCCGGCGTGTTGACTAGCCCTTTTGCCGGAGCTTACTGTGCATCTAAGGCGGCGCTTCATGCCTTTTCTGATGCCCTGCGTTTGGAGCTGGCCCCCTTTGGGATTCGGGTCATTACGGTGCAACCGGGCGGCATTGCCTCTAATTTTGGGGTTGTGGCTAGTCAGTTGGTGCCTGATTTGGCGACTGCACGACCAACTGCTCAACTCTCTTGGTACCAAGCCCTAGCGGAAGCTATCCAACAGCGGGCTATGGCTTCCCAGGTGGGGGCGACTCCGACCTCGGTTTTTGCGGGGGCCGTGGTGGCAGCGGTTACCCAGGTAAATCCTCCGGCGGTGGTCCGTTTGGGCCAGGGCTATTGGCGTTTTTTTGCACTTCAGCGGCTGGTGCCAACTCGGATCCTCGATCGGCTGTTGTCACGAAAATTTGGCCTCGATCGGCTCGGCGATCGGCGGGAATCTTAGCTTTGGGACTGGGCGAAGGTCGATCGCTTCCGGCCTCTCAGGAAGCCATAGACGTGGGGCATTCCTAGGAGAAAGAAGAGAATAGCAAACCAGTCTGTGTCGGCCCGGTAGAGGTCTGGGCGGGTTGGGCTAGGGGCGGGAGAGAGGGGGGGTGTGGGGGCTTGGGAGGGCAGGGTTGGGGAAAAGGCGGATTGGGACTGCATGGGGAATGTCTCCGGGTTGGGGTCGAAGGCTCAAAAAAATTGCTGTTCCTGCGGTGAGGCAACAACAGCAATACAATCCTTTAAGAAGAGCATGGGATAGGCACCTAGGGGTTTGACAGGGACGGGGCGAGGGCAAGGTCTGGCTGAGTCTGGCGGTTCGCTGTCCGATGTAAACTTATGTGTCTTAATGTTAAATTTCGTAACAAATTTGTGACGTGATGCGCGAAGGCTATCGTTGTGAGTTTTGTCACACAGGGGACTAGGGAGCGGGGCGATCGCCCCAAACCGTCTCCCAAAACCGTTCTCGCTCGTCCCTGCGGCGGTGTGGTATAGTTGAAGACTGTCGCAAGAGTCTCCTTACTTGGACCGCATTGAGGTCTAGGGGGAGGACTCTGCGGAATCTTGAGGTCCAGCGTGAGGCCCAGCACTGATTTAGCCGTTGCCCGCTATTGGCTCCCCTTATTTTTTGCTCACCTTATTTTCTGAGGAAGTACCCAAGCCCAATGAGTCTGACCCAGCAACAAAAACAGGAGATCATGAACACCTATCAGGTTCACGAAACTGATACGGGATCTGCCGACCTCCAGGTCGCCATGCTGACGGAACGCATCAACCGCCTCAGCAACCACCTCAAAGCGAACAAAAAAGATTACGCCTCCCGCAAGGGGCTGCTCCAGATGATCGGTCGCCGCAAGCGCTTGCTGAGCTACATCCAAAAGCAAGATCAACAGCGCTACCGGAATCTCATCGGTCAGTTGGGCATTCGGGGTTAAAACGAGACTATGGCCAACGATCGTCCCGACAGTCGTCTCCCCTTCGAGCCGAAAGGAAGCCGTAAGAAAGACAGCAAAACTGGAGCTGCCGCGACTAAGGCTCCCGAAGCAGAGAGCGATCGCAAGAAAAAGAAAAATAATTCCGCCACTTTGGATGAAACCCGCATTCCTGATGTGGTCAGTAACCGGATGGTGCGGCGGATTGCGGTTTTTTCGGGAATTCCCACAGCTTTGGGGATTACCAGCTTTGTGATCAGCTACTGGGTTGTGACCCAGGGAATTCTGGAAGTGCCGAACTCCGTGGTGGTGGTGGGCAGTTTGCTGCTGTTTGGGGCGGGAACCCTGGGCCTCAGCTATGGGGTACTGTCTGCGTCTTGGGAAGAGGAGCGAGAAGGGAGCTTCTTGGGCGTTGAGGAGTTTAAGGTTAACCTCAAGCGCTTTATTGACTCGTGGCGCGAGTTTCGCCAATCCCGTTCTCAAAAGAAGAAAGCTGAGGCTGATCCGTCCCAGGCTGCTGCGTCCCAGGCTGAGCCAGAGGAGAAAGTTTAGGCGGGAGTTGCGCTCAATTTTAAATTTGGCAAGATGGCCCAGCGGTCATCTTTTTTTATGGGCTTTTAGGGGCTTTTAATGGGATTGATGGAGCTTTACGAGGCTTTACGAGGCTTTACGAGGCTTTACGAGTCTTTGCGAGGCTCTATGGGCTTGGGTGACTGAGGCGCTGGGCGGTGCGGAGGATTTGTCCTGCTAGGATTGCGGCCCCGAAGCCGTTGTCGATATTAACTACGCCGATGCCTGCTGCGCAGGAGTTGAGCATGGTCAAAAGGGGCACAATTCCCCCGAAACTGGCCCCATAGCCGACGCTGGTGGGCACTGCGACGACGGGACACTGGGCTAAACCGGCGACGACGCTGGGCAATGCGCCCTCCATACCTGCGACAACGATCAACACATCCGATCGATCGAGCACGGCCCGATTACTCAGCAGCCGGTGAATCCCCGCCACCCCCACATCCCAAAGCCGTTCCACCGCAAACCCACACAATTCTGCGGTGACGGCAGCCTCTTCCGCTACGGGCAAATCCGCTGTCCCGGCTGTGAGAATCCCGATCGTCCCCCGTTGACTGACCGTTACCCCCTCCTCCGGCAGAAGGGCACAGATTCGAGCGGGGGAAAAATAGCGAGCATTGCGGACTTGGCTGCGAACTTGGGCAAAAACCTCGGCGCTCACCCGTGTTGCCATGACAACGGCTTGTTTCTGGCTAAGGGCTTGCATAATCTTAGCAATCTGCTCTGGAGTTTTGTCCTGTCCCCAAATCACTTCTGGAAAGCCAGTGCGCAAACTGCGGTGGTGATCCACCCGTGCAAAGTCTTCTACGGTTTCCCCCGTGAAGTTTTTAAGCTGAGTGAGGGCTTCTGTGGGGGAGAGGTGGCCCGTGGCGACGCGATCGAGGAGGGATTTCAGTTCAGTGGGCTGCATGGGAGGGGTAGGATGGCAAAAAGGGGTGAGGTTTGGCTGGCTGGGGTTTGGCTGATTGGGGTTTGGCTGATTGGGGTTTGGCTAACGGTGCTGGGCAGGCTGGGGGTCTAGGCAGTAGACCAAGGCATAAGCCTTGCACCCCTTAGCGGGCAAGATGCCCGCACTCGAAAAGGGGTGGGAATTGCCGCCTGTACTTGGGAGTTGGGGTTAGAGGGTTCCACTTTCCATTAAGACTTCTTCAAAGGCCATATTTGAGGCAGCGAGGACAAAGAGGGTGGTGGGGAGTCCTGTGGCTAGGGTTTGGAGGTTTTCGTAGTATTCCCGGAAGCGATCGCTGGGGGTGGCCATGCCCAGGAGGACCAAATCTGCATCCTGGGAGGATTGGTGCAGAATTTCTCGAAAGGGGCGATTCTGGGCCACAATAACCGCCGGAACTGCCCCAATGCGCAACTCTTTGACCCAATCCCGGAGATTGGCTAGGATTGCCTGGGCTGCGGTTTCCGTTGGGGCCACTAACTTGAGCCGCACCTGTGCCCCCTGCCACTCCAGGTTTGTCCGCAGTAAATAGGCCAAAATTAGCATTAAGCCACCATTGGACTGCAAACCACCCCACCAAACATCAATATAGCGCCGATTTCCGAAGCCTTGCCCGTTGCTATCGCGCCAGACTACCACACTGCGTTGCGCTTGGTGAAAAGCCTGAATCATCTGGCAAAACTGTTCGCGGTGATTTGGCTCTTCGCTATCGCCCAAAATCACAGTATTGGGGGCGAGGGGACCGAATCCATAGGTTTCCACCAGTTGCACTGCGCCTCGGAAGGGATCTGCCGATCGCACCAGCCGTACTAATCCCTGTACCCCTTTTTTCTCTAAATATTCCTGAATCGTCGCTTCTAGTGCCTTTTGTCGGCTGGTATCATAGGTTTCCTCTGGCAAGACGCTGGAAATGGTAATCAACCCACGATTGTGGGTGAAGGTGCGGGCCAGTTCGATGAGATGCCAGCGTTTGGTGGGTGCGCCGGAGAGGACGAGGATTGAAGGTCGCCAGTTTTTGGGGTCTGGGGTCTGGTTTAGGAGTTGTAGGATGGAAAATTGGGCTAATTCCCGCCAAATTCCCTCACGAACATCGCCCCAGGTGCCCTGGAGTTGCTGACGCTCTAGGAGAAGATAAACCCCAACGACGATCGCCGCTGCGACCAGGGTTGCCACTGGGTTAATCAAAAACATGGTGACTAAGCAGCCCAAGGCCCCTAGGAGTGACAAAAACCAGGGCACCTTAAAGGTGGGACGGAAGGAGGGGCTTTGGAGAAAGCGCTCGATTCCTGCCGAAACATTGAGGACAAAGTAGGTCGTCAGGAAAAACATACTTAAAACGGGCGCAATCTGGTTTAAGTCCCCCAGGATGATGGCTAATAGGGAAACCCCTAGGGTGAGGACCGTGGCTAAACGGGGTTCTTGATCGGGGCCGCTGCCTTTGCCAACCCAGCGCAACCAGCGGGGCAGAATGCCATCATAGGCTAGGGCTTGCAAGACGCGGGGGGCACCCAAAATGCTACCAATGGCACTGGAGAGGGTTGCGCCCCAAATTCCCGCTAAAATTGCCGGTCCCCAGAGGGAACTTTGCTGCATTAGGAGGGAATTCTCAATCAGGCTTGCTTGATCGCCTCTGGAAACAAGCAGTATGGGCAGAGCCATGTAGATGATATACCCCGTGCCCACTGCGGCAAGGGTGCCCTTGGGGATGGCTTTGGATGGTTCTGCTAGGTCGCCGGAGAGGCTGACTCCGGCCATAATGCCGGTTACGGCGGGGAAAAAGACGGCAAAGACCTGCCAGAAGTTCTCTACGGGCGGTTCGGGCGGTTGGAGGCCGAGGGGGGTGTCTACGATCGGTTGACCTAGGCCAAAGGAGATGAGGGAGAGGACGATCGCCGCCATGATGAGGTACTGGGCACGAACGGCTAACTTAGCCGAAGTTAGGGCCAGAAAAGCGACCAAAACCGTGCTAATAATCGCGACCCCTTTGAGGTTCAGTTGGGGGAAAGTGGAGACTAAGCTTTCGGCAAAACCGATGGTATAGAGCGAAACGGAGAGAGCTTGGGCAAAATACAGCGGTACACCGACGGCACCGCCAGTTTCAATGCCTAGGGAGCGGGAAATCATGTAATAGGCTCCCCCGACTCGGATGACGCGATCGGTGGCGATTTCGGCGATCGACAGTGCCGTGATGAAGGTGATACTGGTGGCTAGGGTGACAATGGTTAGGGAACCGAGCAGGCCAACGTTGCCCACTACCCAGCCAAAGCGCAGGTACATAATCACCCCCAGGATCGTGAGAATTGAGGGGGTGTAGACTCCTTCAAAGGTGTTGAGGCCGGGGCGGGGGGAAGATGGGGTCATGGGTAGAAGCGCGTGGGGGCTGGAACCGAGGGTTGGGGTGGCCGCTGGGTTGGGCTTTGCTTAGCGTAGGGCCAGGAATCGGCCTAAATCTTCCACAACTTGGGGAGGCCAGCGGCGAATCTCTAGGAGCCACTGGGTGTCACTGTAGCGCGGATCGAGACCTATGACAGGGTACCAGTTGCTTTCTGCTTCTCCGACTAAGCCTTGGCCCCATAAAACGGCGGTTAAAGCGGCTCGTGGGTCTGCAAACTGGGAATAGCGCCGCACTAAGCCCCGCAGCAGTCGTGTGGACTCTTTCACATCGCCCAGTTGGTACAAACTGAGGGCGTAGTTGACGTTGGCTCCTGCAAAGCCAGGGGCAAGAATGGCGGCTTTTTGGAAGTCTTGGCTGGCGGCTTCCCAGTTTCCGGCTCCGCCGTAGGCATTGCCGCGATTGTTGTAACCAACGGCATCGCGGGGGTTGAGGGTGAGGGCGTAGTTATAGTCGGCGATCGCCTTGTCCCATTCCTTTAAGCCCTCCCAAGCGGTGCCTCGGTTGATGTAGGGATCGGGCAGGTTGGGAGCGAGGTCAACGGCTTGGTTAAAGTCCTCGATCGCGGCCTCTAATTTAAACTGACTGACCCGTGCATTGCCCCGATTGCTCCAGGCAGCGGGATTCTGGGGGTAAATTTCAATGGCAGCGCTCCAATAGGCTTCAGCCTCTTCAAATCTTCCGGCTTGGGTCGCTTCAATGCCTTTTTGGAAGAGGTTGTCTAGGGCTTGGAAAAATTGCTCCAGTTCTTCAGAGCTAACCGCAGCTTGGGCGGGGGGGGTGGGCCACTGGGGGCCAATGCCGAGGCAAAGACTGAGGGAGACGACGATCGCCAGCATCAGGGTACTGAGCTGCTGGAACCGTAGGGATCTCCAGGGTTGGAGCCAAGAGGGGAGTGCCCAACGTTGGGTTTTCATAAAAAATGGTAACAATCATGGAGTTTTAATGACATTGCCATTATCCCCCCAAGGTACCGCCCCAGGGCACCCCGAACCATTCAAACTCTGGCTCTGCTGTGGATATTGGCGGCGGTTGGGGCGGTTGGTGCAGCCATTAAGCCCCCCTGACGGGCAGTCTCTCCCCGTTACCCGCCTAGGTACAGTTGCTGCACTTGGGGATTGTCCAGCAAGGTTGGGGCTGGCCCCGTGAGCCGATCGCGCCCCTGATCCATCACACAGCCGCGATCGGCCAAGGCTAGGGCTTTGCGGGCATTTTGTTCGATGAGTAAAATTGCGGTGCCCGTGGCTTGAATCTGGCGAATTTGCCCTAGGACTTGCTCGACGAGGAGGGGCGAGAGGGCTGCGAGGGGTTCATCGAGGACGAGGAGATTGGGGGTGCCCATGAGGGCGCGGCCCATGGCTAGCATTTGGCGTTCACCGCCGGAGAGGGTTCCGGCCCGTTGGCGTTGGCGATCGGCGAGGCGGGGGAATAACTGCAAGATGCGATCGCGGTGGTGGCGGAGGGCCGATCGGGATTGGCCCCAGGCTCCCATTTCCAGGTTCTCCAGGATGCTCAAGCTGGGGAAGACGTTGGCCACCTGGGGCACATAGGCGAGACCCTGCTGGATAATTTGCGGTGAACTGAGGCTGTGGATGGGGGTGCTTTGGAACCGAATGGTGCCGCGATGGCAGCGCACCAGTCCAACAACGGCCTTGGCTAGGGTGGATTTACCGGCTCCGTTTGCGCCAATGATGGCAACCAGTTCTGCGGCGGCGATCGTCAGGTTCACGCCCTGCAAAATGTCTAACCCCGCCACGTAGCCGCCCCACAGGTCTTGGATCTCTAGGAGGGGTGGTGTTGCGATCGGGGGGGTGGGTGCAGGCTGGGGGAGTTGTGGGGAGTTGCGATCGGATCCATAGGAAAGGCCCAGAACAGGGA
>JBMTWK010000054.1:0-11035 GCA_049452395.1 Prochlorothrix sp.
CAGCGACACCACGCCCAATACAGCAGTCTTGGGCAGCCATATTTACATCTCCAACTGGTGCTCGAACACTTACTAATGTGTCATTTTTCGATGCAAGTCTTTTAGGATCTGTGCAGTAAACTCGATTAGAGGGGTAGCGAAAACCATAATCTGTACACCCCTGAAAAAAGGGAATACCCTCCCCATTTTCGTTATATGTATGTCCTGGTGGTGATTGTCCCATAGTTACATTAAACTCTTCGCCGACTGTGCTCGGAGACCAGCCTTCTGGGATCCAGCCGAGGTTGTCGTTGAAGGTGAAGCTGTTGGGGAATTGGGTTTGGATGGCGGCGGGGAGGGGTTTGCGATCGGGGCCGAGGGCTTGGCGGGCAGCGGCGCGGGCTTGGAAGGGTTGGGGGATGGGGTTACCAGCGGCTAGGGCATTGTCAATAACGGGATCGAAATCCACAAACCAGCTTTTAAAGAGGGCTTGGGCGATCGCCTCCAGAGTCGCATTCATCTGGCGGTTCAGTTCGATCTTGTCATCCAGGGAACCGAGAATATGGGCGATCGCCTTTTGCTCTTGGAGTGATGGAAGTAGAAACTCGTAAGCTTCGATTTTTGTTGGCGAGGTGTGAAGAATTTTCGTACCTGTAGCAGATAAATATAGATGCTGATTAAAAGGACGAGATAAAAAGAGCCAATAAAGGTAATCAAGTGTAACTTTACTTTGATCCCGAAGCACAACCTTACCTAGTCGCTGATTGTGCAGATAGATATTCTCATCATCAGGTATTTTTCCTGGAATACCTAAAATCTCTCCTCCTGCTGTTTGACATGTCATCGCTAGCAATATGTCACCAGCACTAAGAATATAGTCACTAGGAAATTCACCTGTATAACGTTTTATTTTAGTGCTTCCAAATCGAAACCCTCCCGTATATTCAAAGTTTCCTATGGCAACAACTATTGGGCCATCATCTAGCCCTTCTTCCATTGCTGTACCTTTAAATGCCCAACCATGTTTTATATGAAGAAGGTCACCAAGAACACATGGCTGCCAATCACTACCCATAACCTAACTCCTCTAAATCTTTCATTATCATTCATATCCTCGAATCGACTGTACCACAATTTCAGACACTCGAAACATTGGTTTCTGGGGTTTCTCCGCCGAAACAAACTCATCCACATGACCCACAATAGCGATGGCTAAATGCACCGCATCCATTGCCGCAATTCCATATTGCTGTGCCAATACCTCAGCTCGACCCAAGGTTTCTACATTCCAAGCCTGCACCTCGGCCATAGCAAAAATCTCCTCGTAGAAAGCCACCTCCATCATTTGCTTATGATAAATCGCCTTGGGCATTACCTCCAACCAAACAGCACGGCTCAACACAATCGTCCGTTGTGGGTCATCCAGAATTCTCAAAGCACGAATGCCCAGATCTTCCTTACCTTGCCAAGCCGCAATCAACAAATTGGCATCGACATAGGTACGCTTAGACATTGGGTACCCCTCCCCGTCGTTCTTGGACTTCAGCATCCAACTCATCCCCACTCAACAACCGGCCACCACTAGCAATGTGCTGATTCCTGAGGTCTAACAAACGCTGACCGAGGGGCGTGCGGGGCTGGAAATCACCACCAGTTTCATCTTCAATGGTTTCGATCACAACGCGGATGCGACTATTAACCGGCAACTCCTTGGGTAAATGGAATAGGTAGTCTTCCATCACCGTGGTTTCAATCGAGATACTGTGCATGGCCATCATCCCCTTTACGATCCTCCCTCAAATTTAACCATAAGCCAACCATTACTCCCCATAGCCCAACCCCGCCAAATTTGCCTTAATCACCCCATCCAGCCGCGCCGACTCCTCCATCTGCCCATACAGCGCCTGGGTCAGCTCCGCCATTTTTTCCTCAAACAACACCCCATCCTCCTCCAGCACCGCCGCCCCCACATAGCGCCCCGGAGTCAGCACATAATCATTCGCCGCAATCTCCGCCACCGTCGCCCCCTTACAAAACCCCGGCACATCCCCATAGGCTCCCTCCTGCCCCTCCCCCCGCCACGCATGGTAAGTCCCCGCGATCGTCCCAATATCCTCCGGCGTTAGCTCCTTGTGGGTGCGATCGATCATCGTGCCCAAACTGCGGGCATCAATAAACAACGTCTCCCCCCGCCGATCGCGGTAACATCGCTCCCCCTGGCCCATCCCCGTCTGCGCCTGCTTACTTTTCGTCAAAAACCACAAACAGACCGGGATTTGCGTTGTATAGAAAAGCTGACCGGGCAGCGCAATCATACAATCCACCAAATCATTCTCGATCAGCCGCTTACGAATCTCCCCCTCCCCCTTCGTATTCGTACTCATCGACCCATTCGCCAACACAAACCCCGCCACCCCCCGCGCCGACAGCTTACTCACCATGTGCAAAATCCAAGCATAATTCGCATTCCCCGTCGGCGGCGTATCATAGCCCGCCCAGCGCGGATCATCCGTTAACTCATCCTCCGATCGCCACTTCTTCAAATTAAAGGGCGGATTCGCCAGGATAAAATCCGCCTTCAAATCCGGATGCTGATCCTTAAAAAACGTATCCGCCGGAACCTCCCCCAAATTAGCCGCAATGCCCCGAATCGCCAGATTCATCTTCGCCAGCTTATAGGTCGTCCCCGTCTGCTCCTGCCCATAAATCGAAATATCCTTGCGCGTGCCGTGGTGATTCTGCACAAACTTCACCGACTGCACAAACATCCCCCCCGACCCACAACAGGGATCATAAATCTTGCCCCGGTACGGCTCGATCATCTCCGCCAGCAAATTAACCACACACTTCGGCGTATAAAACTCACCGCCGCCCTTCCCCTCCGTCGCCGCAAACTTACCCAAAAAATACTCATACACCCGCCCCACAATATCCTCTTCCCCCTGGGCCTCCTCCGCCCGCTCCACCAAGGAATCAGGGCTATGGCCCGGTATCGTGTCGATATCGCTGATGGAATCAATCAGAGACGCTAATTTTGCCGTATCTAGCCCCAAACGCGAGAAATAGTTATCCGGCAAAGCCCCCCGTAGGGAAGGGTTCGTTTTTTCCACCGTATGCAGCGCCGTATCAATGCACAGGGCAATATCCGCCTGCTTAGCCTGAGCCTGAATCCGAGACCAGCGGGCATTCTCCGGCAGATAAAACACATTGTCCTTGGCGTAAAACTCCACCCGCTCCAAATAATCGCTCAACCCATCCGCAATCAGCCTCTGCCGCTGGGCCTCGAACTTATCGCTGACAAACTTTAGAAAAATCAGACTCAGCACCACATGCTTGTACTCGGAAGACTCCACCGTACCCCGCAGTTGGTCCGCCGTATCCCAAAGGTTTTGCTCAAAGGACTTTTGCTGCTTTGTCGCCTTTGCCGCTTTCGTGGCCTTTGCTGCTTGTGCTGATGGGCTTGAATCTGCTTGCTTCGCCATGGCCGCCTCCTGCTACCTCTACCTAAGCCATTTTATCTGACAGCCAGCAGGTGCATCCCACTTTAGAAAAATCTTGGTAGGGGTCGTGCCCCTGTGCCGACCCGCTTCGAGCAAAATCGGGACAACCACAGGAGAATTGCCCCGATCGCAGCAGTTAACCCGCCACAGTGAGAGAGTCCTAGCGCTCAGGCCGTCCTACCACTTCTTATAGGGTAAGAACTTGCCGCACATGGTGACCTTGACCCGATCGCCCTTGGGGTCTTCCACTTTGTCCACATCCAGGGTGAAATCGATCGCGCTCATAATGCCATCGCCAAACTTCTCATGGACCACCGCCTTAATCGGCATTCCATAGACCTGCATAATTTCATAAAAGCGATAAATCAGGGGATCCGTGGGGATAACCGGCTCTAGGGATCCCTTGAGGGGATAATCCGTCAGTTCCGCCACATATTCCGGCCCCAAACCTAAGGCTTCCACCAGTTTTGTCGCTTCTTCCTCCGAAGCACTGGCTTGACGGTAGAGAACCGCCGCAATCCAAACCTCATCGCGGCCCAACAGGGCTTCCAGTTCCGTAAAGCTTACGCCCTTTGCTTTTTTCGCCGCCAACAGGGTTTCCGTAAGAGCAGATAAAGCCATGATTGAATACTCCTAAAATCTAGTTGTGAGTCTCATTGGGAGAAATGGTCTGTTCCCCCGCGTAAAAAGGGGGTGCGGGGGGATTTTCTTCGGGTGCATCCCACTTTAGAAGATCTGGGTAGGGGTCGTGCCCCCGTGCCGACCCTCTTTGGCCCAAATCAAAGTTTTTGGGCAGGGCAACCACGGGGGGATTGCCTCTATCAGGTCGATTAAATCGCCAAAGTGGGATACTCCCTTTTCTTCAGTGCCAACACTTGGCCCTAAGTGCGGGACAGCTTGCGGATGCGATCCTCTTCCACCGCGCGGGTTTCCAGGGTGAGATGGTGTTCCATCTCGATTTTGAGAGCATGGTAAGCCGGATGCTCATCGATCGTCTCCCGGTTGCGAGGACGGGGGAAGGGCACATCCAGCACCGCCGCAATCTTAGCCCCAGGGCCACGGGTCATCATCACAATTTTGTCCGACAGCAGCAACGCCTCGGCAATACTGTGGGTAATCATGACTACGGTTTTGCGGTCCTGCTCCCAAATCCGCTCCACTTCATCCTGCAAGAAGCCCCGCGTCAAAGCATCCAAGGCCCCAAAGGGTTCATCCATCAGTAGAATCTTGGGATTAATCGCCAAGGCACGGGCAATTCCCACCCGTTGCTTCATCCCACCGGAGATCTCATGGGGATGCTTGTGGGCAGCCCCCGTTAAGTTCACCAGTTCCAGGGCTTGGCGGACAATTTCCCGCTGCTGCCCCAGGGACAGCTTGGGGTTGACCGTCTCGACGGCAAAGCGCACATTGCCCTCCACGGTCATCCAGGGCATGAGGGCGTAGTTTTGGAAGACGATGCCCCGATCGGGTCCGGGGCCGGTAATGGGGCGATCGTTGAGGAGCAGTTCCCCCTGGGTGGGGCTAGACAGACCCGCAATAATGTTCAGCAGGGTGGACTTACCGCAACCGGAGGGGCCAATAATCGAGACAAAGGTATTGGGTTCAATTTCGAGGCTAATATCCTCGATCGCCACAAAATCCGAGCTAGATTGACCCGTCAGCCGGTTGAACAGTCCCCCCTTGCCCGGAAAGACCTTGCTGACATTGCGAATCGAAAGGTGAGCGGAGGTGTCCACCGTGGTAGCCCCAGGGGCAGAAGACTGAAGACCAATACTCATGCTTTACGACCAAATGACACCATGTTCTCCAGGGCACCAAAGAAACTATCCAGCAGCAAGCCCACAAGGCCAATAATGAAGATGGCAACCAAAATATTGGGGATATAGAGGTTATTCCACTCATTCCAAATAAAGTAGCCCAAGCCCGTGCCCAAGAGCATCTCTGCGGCCACAATCACCAACCAGGCAATCCCCATGCTAATGCGCAGACCCGACACAATATTGGGCAACGCCGCCGGAATAATCACCTTAAAGATCGTGCGCAGACGGGGAGTCCCCAGCGATCGGGCCACATCCAAATACTCTGGGTTGACATTGGCCACCCCAAAGGCCGTATTAATGAGCGTGGGCCAGATACTGGAGATGAGGATAATAAAAACCCCCGTTTGCTCAGAATCCCGGAAGATATACAGCCCCAAGGGCAGCCAAGCCAGGGGAGAGACCGGCTTGAGCAACTGCACATAGGGGTTAAAGGCCCGGTAGGCCACCTTGGACATCCCAATCAGAATGCCCAGGGGCACCGCAATCAGGGAGGCGGCAGTGTAGCCGATCGCCACCCGCCGCAAACTGATCAGCAGGTTCCAGCCAATGCCCTTATCGTTGGGACCATTGTCAAAAAAGGGGTGGGTGATCCACCACCACAGTTCCTTGAGCGTGGTACTGGCGTTGGGCATTCCCTTGGCAAAAAGGTTCGCATTGGCCCCCAGTTCCCAGAAGATGAGGAAGACCCCCAGCGAGAGGAAAAAGAGGCCGATCGATTTGGTGGTTTCGTTAATCCAGGGATTGGAGCGCGGGAGCGAACGTTTAGCCATGGTTAAACTCCAAACTCCTTAATCTGTGACTCCACATAGGCAGCGGGATTGGCGGGATCAAATTCGTCGTAGGCCAGCTTCTCAATGCGGTAGATTTCCTCTGGGGGAGTCTGGCCAACTTCCATGGCCAATTCCCGCGCCAAATCGGTTAAGAAGACTCCCTGACCCACGGAATCGTAGGTTTCTGGGGTAATGGCTTGGGCCACTTTGCCATCGTCCTGAAGATCCCAACGCACCAATTGGGACGAAATCCAGTTGGCGAAGCTCTGCCAGGGGTAGGGGTCAAAGCCAATGCGATCGGGAATATCCAGGGTATTGCCATTGCCGTCCTCAAACTTGCCCGTGAGAACCGCCTCAACCACCTCTACGGGTTGGTTCAAGAAGGCCCGATCGGAAATAGCAGCGGCAATTTCAATGCGGTTGGCGGGATCCTGGGCATACCCGGCGGCTTCGATGATGGCCTTGTTGAGGGCGCGGAAGGTGGTGGGATTTTCCCCAATCCAGGCATCGCTGGCGGCAAAGGCACAGCAGGGGTGACCGGGCCAAATTTCCTTGGTGATCTTGTGGATAAAGCCAGCCCCTTCATAGACAGCCCGCTGGTTAAAGGGATCGGGCATGAGGTAAGCGTCAATGTCACCGGCCACCAACTGGGCAATGCTGTCGGGGGGCGGAACGGGGCGGATTTGGACATCCACATCGGGATCCAGACCACCGGTCGCCAGGTAGTAGCGCAGCAGCAGGTTATGCATGGAGTAGGGGAAGGGCACACCCATGACAAAGCCCTTGAAGTCAGCGGGACCATTGACCTTGCCTTTGTGGCGTTCGGCAATGGTGATGGCCTGACCGTTAATGTTTTCGATACTGGCCAGCTTCACGCCAAAGGCCGCAGACCCCAGACCCAGGGTCATGGCAATCGGCATGGGAGCCAGCATGTGGTACGCATCCAGTTCCCCGGCGATCGCCGAGTCCCGCACTGCGCCCCAACTGGGCATCTTCACCACCTTGGCATTGAAGCCGTACTTCTGGTAGAAGCCCAACGGCTCCGACATAATGATCGGCGTGGCACAGGTAATGGGAATAAAGCCAATTTGCAAATCGGTCTTTTCCAGACCTTCCACCGGGGCCGTAGCTTCACCCGCCGCCGGGGTTTCTGCCTCCTCCGGGGCTTGGGCACAGTTGGCCAGGGTCACCATCGCCGCGCCGATCGCCAGGTTGCGCAGGAATTCCCGCCGGGTCGATCGGCTGTTGCGCACCGCATCCCCAAAAAACTGCCCCGCCTGGGGACCAAAGGCCGCCGCAAAGGCCGCATCCAAGCCGCCCGCCTGCTTCGCCAATTCCAACACCAAACGCTCCCGTTTAGGGTTGCCCCGACCGGCCATTTTCAAAAACAGGGCTTTCCGCAATTCTTGGCTATTAATGCTGTCGGCTGCGGTAAAGGCTGCGGGTTTGAATAACCCCATTTTGGACAGATCATCCACCAGGTCTAGGGGATCCTGGGGCATGGTTTGCATAAATTCCCAGTGGCTCAGGGGTGCCGTCTGGCCCTGGCACGCTTGGCAGAAGCATTGCAACTCCGTCGCACCGCGATGGATGGACAAATTCGCGGGCGATCCAAGCGTCGGATTTTGTAAATTGATAGGCATTTGGTCTTTGCTCCCTTATCTAACCTGTGACTGGAAGTTGCTGCGACTCAACTCAACGGAAATTGATGTGGCCCCTAGAAACTACCCTGACCAGCCAAACCAGATTGACTGGCTGATCCTCCAAAGGGAGGCGAAAAAGGTAAAGGTTGCTAATATGGTTTTTTGGGGTCTTTCCTATGCACCAGGAAGGCCAATTTAGCGGTTCTGCTCACGGTTTATTGAGCGATCGGAAACTGTAGTTTTTCCTTAATACGCTCTTAAGATCACAGGTGTAGAGCCTGGGTTTCTGTATCTTGCTATACATTGATCTAGATCACAATGCTGATGCTGCCAAGGGTCTAGGCCAGGGGCCGATCGGGGGCCGATCGGGAAATTCCCCCCAGCGCACCCCTAGCCAACCGCTCAACAGGGAACCAAGACCTTCCGAGCACAACCCAAAACCCTCAGATCAATCGCCCTAGCAAATCACCCATAAATTCCCATCCATCGATACTAATTGAGAGGGATCCAATCAGCCCTCCCAGAGAGACCCTTCCCAGGTCTACACAACACAGCGCCAGTGTCCCCATCTCCCCTTAACACCTCAGCCATAGGCACAAAAAAAAGGAGCCACGATCGTGGCTCCCCTTAAGGATTGGAGACAAAAATGATCAAGACGAAAAACGATTGGACTTGCAGATGGCTTCTGATAGAAACCAAGAAACCCCCCAAATCACCCAGGCTGGGCTTTACCACAGTCTTGGGGCTTTGAAGGAGGGGGCTAGGGCCAGAGGCTCGATCGGGGGTTAACCCCCCTACCAAACCCTAGGGTTCTAGCTGTCAACGCGACCGTAGAACAGACCCCGGATCTTAATATCAGAGGCTTCTTTGCTGCCCATATCGGTGTCGGAGGGTTGAACGGCCTCAAAAATACCGGCAACTTCCCCCGTAAAGGCATCCACCTTGGAGACGGTGAACTCGATGTGGCCTTGGCCAACATCAAAGCTCTTAATGTTTTCCCGCTCGATTTCCTCGGCATCCCCAGAGGAGGGTAGCGCCACAGCGGTTTCATAGCCCGCCGTCAGACCCCGAGCTTTGGGATCCAAGAAGTTAGAAGTCCGGTAAGAAGGAACCGTATAGTCACCGCCAAGGGTCACATTGGGAGCCAAAACGTTACCAGCATCAGCAGCAGTGGCCACCAAACCCTTCGTGGTAAACAGGAAGGGGAATTGCTCACCGCTGGCTAGGCGCACGGTGATGGCAGAAAAGTCAATGCCACCGGATTCGGTGAAGGTGATTTTGCCTTCGTCGTTAAAGCCCAAAGGACCAAACACTTGGTCCAGGGTGGCCGTCAGACGAGTCAGAGGCTGGGCGGGTTCAAACTGAGCTTCACCCCGCTTGGTTTTCGGCTCTTCCTTCACAAAATATTCGCTGGGTTCGATGCAGAGGCTGCCCAAAGTGAAGGAGCCTCCCTCTAAAACGATGGACTCGCTTGCATCCCCAAGCACTTGGGGACACTTGCTGGCCAGACCGGTACCCACGATATCGTCGTAGCTTAAAGAATTGAGTTGATCGTAGGTTAGACGATCGGATGCCGACAGATTACTGCCACCGCAGGCAGTTAGAAAAGTCAAGCACATGGCCAAGAAGGCAGCCAGTACGGCGCGATACCTCATAGTAAACCTCGTAAACCTCTAGAGTTGTTTATCCCTCACATCCCACAATGAGAGGCGGGGAGGGCAACAGTGCTCCCCCAAGCATCCCACTGCAAGCTTGGTGCAAGTTATTGAGTATTAGGTATGTCCTGGAGCCACACCCCAGCGGCAGCAAGGTTACCGGGGGGGCAGGTTCCGGGCAGGTTCGCTGGAACCCCTGTCGTGTTTTGCTAACAAAGTTGGTCAATACCTCTAGAGAATTTTACACGTCTCGGTACCCCTGGCTATGGGTTAGCGGGGGATTTCCCAATTCCCCAGACGTGAACGGGTCCGATCGCGCCCCACGGCAACTGTGGCGGCCTAGGACAGGATAACGACTGGGAACGCGGTTAGGGTTGGGTTGTGGCGATCGCCAGCCGCACCCCCTCAATTTGCCGCAGTTGATCCATCACCCGTACAACCGCTCCATGGGTCACGGTCTCATCCGCATTAAGAATTACCAGCAACTGGGGATCCTCGGCCTTCAGGGCCGTAATGGCGGGGATCAAATCGGGGGCGGCGATCGGCTTGCGGTTTAGAAAAAGTTGGGACTGGGCATCGATCGTCACCGTCGCCGGAGCAGACTCTTGACGTTGGCTCGTGGTCGCCGAGGGCAAGGTCACCGGTAGCCCCTCGGATTTGGTCAAAAACAGCGTTGAAATAATAAAGAAAGCCAAGATCGCAAAGATGGCATCGATCATCGGCACAATATTAATTTGGGCCGGGAGATCCGGCTCGTCGTCCAGTAAGCGCATAGCAGGGGCAGGGCCGATAAGGGGCGAATTAGTACTGCTCTGGATAGTTGCCAGAGGGGGAAGAGGCGGGTCTTGGCGGCGTAGCCCCCCGCAGCTCGGGATAACTGGAATGGGTCGGGCCAGCGATCGATCGGGACGCACCGCCCTGGGGATAGCGGTCTAGCTCCAAGCGCCGACGGTAGAGCAGCTCTAACTGGCCCCCATATTCCTGAATTAAGGACAACTGGCGACGGTAAATCCCCCGGAAAACGTTGGTAAACAACAGCGTAAAGATCGCCACGACCAACCCCGCCGCCGTAGACACCAGCGCCTCGCTAATGCCCTCCGTTACGCCCACACTTTGGGTCGCCCCCACATCCCCCACGCGCAGGGAGGCAAAGGCATTAATCAGCCCCAAAATTGTCCCCAGCAGCCCCAACAGCGGGGCCACGCTAATCACCGTGTCAAACACCGTATTAAACCGCCGCATTAGGGGCAACTCCGCCTGTCCGGCACTTTCCAAGGCAAGGCGGAACTCCTCTGGGTTGGGTCGCTCCAGCATCAGCGCCGCCATAAAAATCCGGGCGATCGGCAGGTCCGCATTGCGCTCCAAGAGGCCATAGGCTCCCGAAGGGTTGTGGCGGTACAGCTTAAGGGCTTCCCGCACAAGGCGATCTTGGCGACGGGCAACCCGAAACCAAAATAGTAAACGTTCCAAAATCAAGGCAGTGGAGAGGATCGAAAACCCCAGCAGGGGCCACATCACAATTCCACCAGCTTCAAAGAGGTTATCAATGGCCATGGTGTTGAGGGATAGGGGGGGTGAAGATGAGCACGGGCTACCGAACGCGCCGGGGGGGATTCAGGGCTAACAGTAACAGCACAAAGTCGAAAATCAATAGCCCAATTAAAATCA
>JBMTWK010000055.1:0-10997 GCA_049452395.1 Prochlorothrix sp.
GTTGGCTAGGTTGCGGAAGCGGGTATATTGGGGTTCAAAGAGCAGTTTTACGGTGCCGATCGGCCCATTCCGGTGTTTGGTGATAATCACTTCAGTGATGCCCCGATCGGGGGTGTCGGGGTTATAGTACTCATCCCGATAGAGCATGATAATCAGATCCGCATCTTGCTCGATGGATCCACTTTCACGTAAATCTGACATCATAGGCCGCTTATTCGTCCGAGATTCTACACCACGGCTTAACTGCGACAGCGTAATCACAGGCACGTTTAATTCCCGCGCCATCCCCTTCAAAGCACGGGTAATCCGCGACAGTTCCTGAACCCGGTTATCGGGACTGGCCCCCTCCATCAACTGGAGATAGTCAATCAGAACAAGGCCCAATTCCGTATTATGCTCCAAGGCCAACTGCCGCGCCTTCGATCGCATATCGCCCACTGTCAAATCTGGCGTATCATCAATGTAAATCGGCAATTCCGACAGATTATTCATCCCCTGGCACAGCGTCGCCCACTCATCATCGCGCACCCGTCCCGCCCGGAGGCGACCGCTTTCAATCCCCACCTCGCTGGACAGGAGCCGGTACACCAACTGCTCCTTAGACATTTCTAAACTGAAGATACAGATTGATTTTTTATGAATAGCGGCGATATTCTGAGCCACACTGAGGACAAAGCTGGTATTGTGCACACAGATATCATTTGCGACAAAATTATGGGTTTCAGGAATGGTAAGGTCGTAAACCTGCTTGTAGCCCATTAGATCGATCGCAGTAATCTCATCCCAATAGACATCACTGGTGGCTAGGTTTTCTAACTCCGGATTCTGGAGGGATCGAGACAAAACCGCCAGCCGATCGCGGCTCACTGCGCGCTGACCCACATGCAGATTGCTGCTCCCTTGAATGCCCGATCGTTCCGCCAAAGCCTTCCAGCTTTCTGACCCCTTTGCGGCGGCTAACTGCGCCCATACCTCCACGGGGATTAGATCGCGATTGGTTTGGTAGCGCTTCGTGGCTAGTGCTTCCTGAGCCTGAGCCACAGCTTTTTCCTTGCCAAAAATGCCGATTTTCTCAATAAATGTCTGGATCGATCGGCCATCGGTAATGTCCAACTGCCACGCAGGGCGACGGGTGCCCTGATACTTCACTTGGCGGGCCTTGAGGCTGGCAATAATCCCAAACCGCAGCAACAAGTGCTGAAGTTGCCGCACCAGTTTTTCGCTCACACTGGCATAGCCCAACTGCACTTGGCCACTGTTGAGTACAGTAATCCAGCCATCGGTGGCAAAGAGGCGGTTCAGGAAAAGGGCAATTTGAGAAGCTTCAAGCTGAAAAATAGGGCTAGGCACAAATTTTGCATGGGAATCCTTACCCCAGAGACCGAGGTCATCCAGCCAAGCTGTTAAACCAGGAAAATAACCCACAGCCTCGGCAAAGTCAGCTTGAAGCCGATCGTTGCAGTTGGTGAACTGGGGGGAAGTTCCCGTCAGACAACCATCGCCAATCAGGTAAGCCAGCACCTTAACCTGAGCCTCAGGCAGCGATCGGCAGCCAAAAATGGGAATTCGGCGAGGAACAGCAACCTTGACCCCAGCTTGTAGCGCTTCTAAAGGTTTCCAGCCTTCCATCGTCAAAAATGGATGGGTTAAGGTCGTTTCGATCGATCGGCCCAACCGCGTCACCACTCGAAAGACCGGCTTAATCCCGTCATCCACAAAGACCGAGGGTTGAGTCAGACCCAAACGCCAATCCTGGCCCAAGGTCAGCACACGAGGCACAGACTGTCCCAACTGCTGTTGCGACTGGTAGATCTCCGCGATCGTTCGCACAGACCCATCACTCAGCACAATTTCACTATCATAGGCCAAGCATTTCCCCATTGAAGGCCGACCTGCGACGATAATCAGGTCAGAACGCTGAAAACCTTGGGTCATTGCATCCAAATCATAGAAATTACAGGAAATTCCCGCCGCTTCCATCCCCGTCGATCGCTGCTCGATCTCATTAAACGTTGCCGCCAGAATCGAAGCCGTCGGCGTAAGTCCCCGGCTCTGGGGCCGGTTTTGAGCCAAATTAAAGATTTGCTGCTCTGCCTTATCTAAAACCTTCTCTAGGGGCTGACGGGTATCATAACCCAACTGAATAATCTCATTTCCAGCCTTAATCAACTGCCGACGCACAGCTTTGTCGATCACTAGCTCGGCATACTGATCCACGTTGGCGGTGCTGATGGTGCGATCGACCAGTTGCGCCAGCCGACTTTGCCCCCCCACCTTGTCCAGCTTGCCCTCATCCTGGAGATAGGCCGCCACCGTCGTTAAATCCGTGGGCTTGCTCTGGTTATAAAGCCGCAGAGCCGTATAGTAAATCTCCCGGTGGGCGCTAATGTAGAAGGCTTCCGGCTTCAAACGCTCCGAAATACGGGAAATTGCCTCAGGATCGAGCAAAATACTACCGAGAATGGCCTCTTCAGCCTCCACAATTTGGGGAGGGATACGATCGGGTAGGGGTTGAAAGCTTTGTTCTTCTTGCAGCATGGCAGCAGGAGGGGGGGTCAGTCTCAGGGAGGTTGGGCAGGTCCGACGATCGCAGGCACAGTAGCAACAGGGAAGCACCTCACCATACACCACCCCAGCGGGTTTCGGGAATGGGCTAACCTGTGACCCGTGGGCCTAGCTTAGTACAAGCGTACAATATACCGAGGACCGATCGGGGAGTCCCTCCAGATCTCTTAGGGTTGATTGAGATCTCTTAGGGCTGATCAAGAATGGCCAACGCCAGCCCCAACATGCCAGAGGGCACTGGAAAGGGTTCCGCAGCCAAGCAACTAGCCAAGGCATTGGGATTCCCTGAGGGAAGGGGGCAGATGGGGCAACGGCTCACCACGGTATGATTGAGGAAAGTTCCAAGGTAAAATCCTGGACTAACACAGGTTAGATGCCGATCGGTGTGCTTCCCTCACCAATTCCCCGCTAGGCTGTTATCTGGAGTCTTATCCCTATGTTTTTGACCCCATCCCCCCGTTTTATCTATCAATTGACGGGTTGCTTGCTCACCCTCGGCCTGGGCTTGGCAGCTTGTGCCCCACCGACCCCTCCCCCAGAAGAGACTGGAGACAACGGGGCAGAACAGAGCAAAACTGCGGTTTCGACGCTAAAAATTGGCACACTCTTACCGATTACCGGTGATTTAGCCCAATATGGGGGGCCAATGCAGGATGCGGCAGTGTTAGCAGTGGACCAGGTTAACCAGTGCGGCGGGGTTCAGGGCCAGCCCTTGGCGGTGGTGACGGAAGATTCCCAGACAGAGCCGAGTCGGGGGGCGGCGGCGATGACCAAGCTAGCGGAGATCGATCGGGTCTTTGGCGTAGTCGGTGCCGCTTCTAGCGCCATTTCCACAGCAGCGGTGGATATTGCCGTGCGGAATCAAATTTTACAGATCTCCCCCGCCAGTACCAGCCCAGTCTTTACAGAACGGGCTAAAAAAGGCGATTTCAAGGGATTTTGGGCCAGAACTGCGCCCTCCGATGCCCTCCAGGGTCCGGCCTTGGCCCAAGTGGCCCGCGATCGGGGGTTGCAAACCGTTGCCGTGATTGCCATTAACAACGACTACGGCAATGGCCTTGCAACGGCTTTTATTGAGGCATTTACGGCCCAAGGCGGCACGATCGCCAACAACGGCGCACCGATTCTCTATGCCCCCGATGCCATCACCTTTGAAGCAGAAGTGGGCAAAGCCTTTGCCAGTCAGCCCGATGGGGTGGTGCTAGTAGCCTATCCCGAAACGGGGAGCTTGGTGCTGAAAGCGGCCTATAGTCAGGGCTATCTAGGTCAGGCTCAGCTTTTATTTACCGATGGCCTTAAAAGTAACGATATTGCTGAGTTAGTGGGCAAAAATACAGCGGGAGAGTATTTAATTGCGGGGGCGATCGGGACAGCAGCCCAGTCCGGCGGACCGGGGTTAGAGGCGTTTTTAGCGGCCTATCGGGAGCGCTACGATCGCGATCCCCAGGTTTATGACCCCAATACCTATGATGCCGTTGCCTTGCTAGCCCTTGCGGCCCAATTCAGCGGCAGTGCGGGCACCGGACTCGATCCCGAAGCCCTCAAAACCCACCTCGCCACGGTGGCCAATGCACCGGGTCCAGCCGTCACAGATCTGTGTGAAGCCCTAGACCTAGCCGCAGCAGGAACCGATTTTGACTATCAAGGGGCCAGCAGCAGCTTGGATTTGAACGAATGGGGCGATGTAGCGGGGAATTATGAAGTTTGGACCGTGGGCGAAACCGGCGCAATTGAATCGTTAGCGGTGATCACCGTGCAGGATTAGGACCGCAGGGCCACAATGCCCACCCCCGTTCAAGTGCGGGCACCTGGCCCGTGTGGTGCGCTGACTGCCAAGTGCAACAGACTGTATCGTCAACCTTAAGGAATTCCAAAACTTTGGTCCCGGATCGGAGGGGGGTTAGTTACGATCGGCCCATCCAACCGTAACCCTGTGTCATGACCACGCTTTATTTCTGCTCCTTCGTCATTGGAGGATGTTTCGTGGCCTTGGCGGCCTTTGGCGGACTGGATGGCCCGGACTTTGACATTGACTTTGAAGTCGATCTGCTCGGTCGCGAAGCCAACTCAGCCCCGTCCAACGCTGCCCTTACCCTCCTCGATCGAGTCCTCACCCTGCTACCCATCACCAGCTTACGGTTTTGGACCCTAGCAGCCTTTATCTTTGGCCTTTCTGGCCTAGCCTTCAGCTTTCTGGGCAACCTCAGCCCCAGTGCCAGCTTAACCCTCGCCATCCTTTTGGCCCTCATCATTGGGGGCGGGGGCGCGAACGTCCTGCGCTGGCTGGGGCGCGACAACTCCGACAGCCTCGTGCGGGAAGAAGACTTTGTGGGAGCAGCGGCTACGGTTGAGCTACCCTTTGACCGCAACAGTCGCGGCAAAATCAAGCTGGAATTGCGGGGCAACTTCCTCTACTACCCCGCCCGCACCAGTGAAGCCTGTGCCTTTGAGGTCGGCGATTGGGTCTTGGTGGTGGGTTTAGAGGACGGTATGGCCTGGGTTGTTTCAGAAAAAGGACTTAACCGCGATACTTTGGTGGGTAGCACCGCCTTGGTCACGGTTCCGTTCAATAACCAGCACCCAGGCCGGATTCAAGTGGACCTTGACGGTACCCTGCTATCCCTTCAGGCTGCCACTGAGGCAGTTCAGGAGTTTGAGGCGGGCGATCGGGTCGTCATTCTTGATCTCACCCCAGACTATGCCGTGGTTACAGCGGAATCGTCTTCAAGCCCAAGCTAGCCCAGGTATTGTTTACAAACCTCAGCCTAGACTCCTATTTTACAGTCTATTCTCCCCCGTTTAGCCCGACAGGGTAACCATTCAGGGGGTCACGGAGGAATGCGGGTTTCAGGCTCTGAAAATCCCGGATTGGTATGGTTTGAGCTGGTTCAGACTCTGATTGGAGGGCTGAGACCCTACTAACTTTGTAGACCCCTGAATAGTTACCCCGACAGGGGACTTTTATCCCCCCTTTTCCCTTGGAGGGACTACCGTCTACTTGCGCGGGCTTCAGCCTTCGATCGTCTGCCCATTCAGGATCCCTGAACATGTCAACGTCAACCCCCCAACCCAGTACAGCAGCGCTAACCCCAAGCCTTACCCTCGCCCAAGTCATCCCAGGCACCAGCCTAGACCCCCAAAATACCGCTCTTTCCGCCAATAGCCTCCAGTCCCCCGCCTTAAGCCCCATTGCAACCCTCGCACCCAGCAGCGGCATTGCCCCCAATCTGCAACTGCCCCTGATCTTAGCCCAGAGTGGCGGGGGGGTCGCCGGTGCCTTTTTCACCGCCATTTTTATCCTGGGTGTCGTGGGCACCATCTGGCTGCTGAACACCATTATTCGGATTTGCGATCCCAACAAGATTTTGGTGATCTCAGGGCGAGACTACAAGTTTAATGGTCGAAAAGTCGGCTATCGGGTCGAATTTGGCGGACAGACCTACTGTGTGCCGCTACTGGAGACAGTCCAGACCATGGATATGCGCACCATGCCCGTCGCCTTGGAAATTCGCAATGCCTACGCCAAGGGCGGCACTCCCCTTAATATCCAGGCGATCGCCAACGTCAAAATTTCCAACCACCCCATCATTGTCCGCAATGCGATCGAGCGCTTTTTGGGGCGAAATCCCAACGAAATTCGCCGCGTTGCGCGGGAAACCCTGGAAGGAAACCTACGGGGCGTTGTGGCCACCCTCACGCCGGAGCAATTGAATGAAGATCGCCTGGAGTTTGCCGATCGCATTGCCAAGGACGTAAACGACGATCTCGCCAAGCTGGGCCTGCAACTGGACACCCTCAAGATCCAAAGCGTGTCCGATGATGCGGGCTATTTAGACGACATCGGTCGCCGCCAAAGTGCCTTGGTTCAGCGGGATGCCGACATTGCTGAATCCAACGCCAAAGCCGAAGCCGACTCCATTGAAGCGGAGTCCAACCGCCAAGCTGCCGTTGCGGAAACCCAAGCGGCAACCTTAATTCAAGAGAAAAGAAACGAATTACGGCGCATTAAAGCCGATTTAGAGAAGCAAGCCAAGTCCGAGGAAGAGCGCACCATCGCCGCTGCCCAAGAGGCCCGCGCCAAAGCCCAAGAGCAACTGCAATCCGTCCGGGCTGATCTAGAACGCCTCCGCCTCCAAGTCGAGCAGGTTCTACCCGCCGAAGCCCAACGCCAAGCCCGCGTCTTCCAGGCCCAAGGCGAAGCCGCCCCCCTTGCTGCCAATGCCCGCGCCTCTGCCGAAGCCAACCAACTTCTGGCCCAGGTTTGGCAAGAATTAGGGAGCAGTGCTTCGGAATTGTTTGTGATTCAGCAACTGGACATGATTTTGGAGAAAGCAGCCACGGTTTCAGAGCGGTTGCACTTGTCGAATATCAGCGCGATCGACAGCGGAGATGGCAAAGCCCTAGCAGGCTTAGTCAATGCCTATCCCCAGATTGTCCAGCAATTTCTGCGTCAGGTGGAGGAAACCCTGCAAATTAACCTCACCGGCACGTCTTTTCCGCCCCCTCCCCCAGTTATGCCCCCCAATCCCCCCCGATCGGCGGCTCCGTAGCAACCCAGTTCGAGGTTCCGGTCCCAATTCCCGATTCAGCTTCGTGTTGACCCCTCTTTCCTTTTGACCATCCGCTTGAGGACTTAACCATGGATCCCATTACAGTCATCCTCCTGACCCTAGGCATTGCCGGGGCGGGCGTGGGGGCCATTAATTTCACCATTCGCAACCTCCTCTATATTTGCAAGCCCAGTGAAGTCCTAATCTTTGCTGGCCCCAAGCAACAGCGCAAAAAACTGCCCAATGGCCAGCCAAAGGGCTACCGCATCGTTAAAGGGGGCCGAACCTTCCGGGCACCGCTCTATGAGAAGGCTTTTCGCATGGATCTCACCAATACCATTATTGAGTTAAAGATCAGCAACGCCTACTCCAAGGGCGGCATTCCCCTCAATGTCGAAGGCATTGCCAACATTAAAGTGGCGGGGGAAGAGCCAACGATCGACAACGCGATCGAGCGCCTGTTGGGCAAAACCCCCAAGGAAATCGAGAAAATTGCCCAGGAAACCCTAGAGGGCAACCTCAGAGGGGTTTTAGCTAGCCTGACCCCCCAGCAGGTCAACGAAGATAAAATCGCCTTTGCCAAGAGCCTCCTGGAAGAAGCGGAGGAAGATCTGCAAAAACTGGGCCTCACCCTGGATAACCTCCAAATCCAAACCATTTCCGACTCCGCCAACTACCTCAGAAACCTCGGTCGCAAACAGCGGGCCGATCTCAGTCGCGATGCCCGCATTGCAGAGGCGGAAACACGGGCCGAATCCCGCATTAAAGCGGCGGAAAACAAGCGCAAAACCGAACTTCGCCAACTGGAGGCCGAAATTGAGATTGCCCGCGCCGATGCGGAACGACGCATTCAAAACGCCCTAACCCAGCGGGAGGCGGTGATTGCTGAATCGCGGGGGGAAATTGAGGCGGAAGTGGCCCGAACGGAGGCCGCAGTGGCGGTGCAGCAGGCCCGCATGAAGCAGGTAGAGCAGCAGTTGCAGGCCGATGTGATTGCTCCGGCGGAGGCGCGAATGCAGCAGGCCGTGGCCGTGGCCCAGGGGGAAGCAGCCAAGATTATTGAGGATGGCAAGGCCCAAGCGGAGGGGATTAAAGCCCTAGCACAGTCTTGGTCTGCCGCTGGCCCCAATGCGCGGAATATCTTCCTGTATCAAAAGCTAGAGACGCTGTTGGAAACCCTAGCTAATACGGTGCCCGATGTGGAGGTGGAGCGGGTCACCTTTATTAATGCCCAGGATGGTAATCTGGCGGCCCAGTTGGCTTTGTTTATGGAGCAGTTGCGCCAAACCAGTGGCCTGGATGTGGCCGGAGCCGTTGAGGGACTGGCGCGGGGAAAGTCCCGCCGTCCGGTAATGCCTAAATCAGCCCCTTCTGCCAATCCCCTCGCTGATTTGCCTTTACCGGACGCAAAACCCCTAACCGGCACTCCCCAACCCAACCCGTTTACCAGTCCAACTCCGGCTCCCCCGATGGAGTCGAGTCTTTCGGATTTTGAGACGGAGTTGGTGGATAACCTCCATGATCAGGTGCAGGGATTCTTAGATAAGCTGGCCGATCGGGGGCTAAACCCAGGAGAGGCGAAGAAACTGCTGAAACAGGTGGTGCAGAGCAATGAGAAGTTCCAACGCCAGCTTAAACGCGCCCTAGCGGCGGGGGGCCAAGAGGCGATCGAGGAAATTTTCCGCCATCCGTTGGTGCGTATTTCTTCGGCGGCGATCGAGGGCTGGCTCCAGGAGGGTTCCTAAAATCCCCATTTTTTCCTGATCTGGCTATCTAAATCAGGTAATTAAATTCTGTAGGATGTGTTAGCGCCAGCGTAACGCATCCAAGCTCAACCTTGCGGGGCATCAATGCTCCGCTTTGGTGTTTATAAGGTTCATCTGGAGAAAAGAGACCATGGATCCAGCAACGTTGACGGTGGCGGCGATCGTGTCGCTGGTGTTGAACAAGGCTTTAGAAACGAGCGCAGAAAAGCTGACGGAGGCGGGACTGGAGAAGCTTAACCAGTTGCGTCAAGTGATTCAGACTAAGTTTCAGGTCAATGACAAGGTACTAAAAGCTTTGGATCCCGATGAGGGAACGGAAGAGGCTGAGGAGACACTTCGGTCGTACCTTAAGGTGAAGATGGATGAGGATCCAGAATTCGAGCGTCAGGTACGTGATCTCGCAGCCCAGGTTTACCAGGAAATTCAGGTGGACAATACCCAGGGGCGGAATGTGCAGCAGGTGTTTGGGGGCAAAGCAACCCAGATTAATGACGCTCAGGGGCCAATTTTGGGCGATATTAGCGGCGGCACAATTAATATCGGCTATGGAAATCCTCCCAAACAGTAGTTTGGACGATACTCTCGTTCCCACGCTCCGGCGTGGGAATGCCTCCCCCGACGCTACTGCGTCGCCTTGACACTTCCCCCCACACAGGGCGCTGGAGCGCCGATCGGGTGTTCCCACGCTGGAGCATGGGAACCAGAGCTTGGGGCGGCATGGGAACCAGAGTTTGGGGCGGCATGGGAACCAGATAAGCTGGGGTTGGGGTTATAATTTAGGCGTGCGTGAGGGGAAATGTGATGACTGAGCAGCATAACTACGGTGACGGCAAGAGCTACCAGGTGAACCAGCCCCAAGGGCCAACAGTGGTGGGAGATGGGAACCAGGTTGAAATTTATTATGCTGCCCCTCCTCCTGGACGACCCCGCAATGAACAGATTTTGTGGGAAGCAGTGCGAGATGAGGTGAGGGATCGACTTGTGCAGTCCCTGCACAATCAGGTGTTGATTAATTTAGGGAAAGACGCGCAACCCCAACAGGTGAATAGTCGGCGACCCTGGGACTGGGAGGTCAAAATTGGGCCGGGGGTGAAAGCACTGACAGGCGATTTGCCGGAGGAGTGGGACATTGGGGAGATTTTTAACCAGGCAAACCGAAAACTGCTGATTTTGGGGGCACCGGGGTCGGGTAAAACGACGACGCTGCTGGATTTGGGGCGGGAGTTGCTGGCGGCGGCGGCAACGGATGCCAATGCGCCGATTCCGGTGTTGGTGAACCTGTCGTCCTGGAAGGAAGACGAGCAAAGTATGGCGGACTGGCTGCGGGAGGAGGTGCGGGTCAAGTATGGGGTGTCGGCGAAGTTGGGGCAGCAGTGGATCGAGGAGAAGGCGCTGTTGCCGTTGCTGGATGGGCTGGATGAGGTGGCGGCGGAACGACAGGAGGTGTGTGCCCAGCGGATTAATGAGTGGTTGGCCAGTGAGTTACGCCCCGTGGCGGTGGTGGTCTGTAGCCGCACGGAGGAGTATGGCCTCTATCAGACGAATTTGGAGCTTGGGGGGGCGATTTGCCTGAAACCGCTGACTTTGGCGCAAATGCAGGACTATTTACGGGGTTTGGGTCAAGAAGATCTGGCCGCTGCGTTGGAGACGGACGAGGGGTTGCGGGATTTGGTGGAAGCGCCGTTGTTGTTGGGGATGGCGGTGTTGGCTTTTGAGGGTGAGGGGATGGATCAGTGGCGGGGACTAACCACAGAGCAGGATCGGTTGATCTGGTTACTGGATGCTTATGTGGTGACACGATTGCAGAAGGAATATGAAGGGAAAGCCTACAAAGCTGGGAAGGTACCCGATGCGCAGCAGACGCGGCAGTGGCTAAGTTGGCTGGCTAAGTTGATGGCGAGGCAGTCCCAGACAGAATTTTTGATTGAGGGCTTGCAACCTAGAGAAACATTAACCAACCTAGCTGCCAAACGGCAATATTACATTTTCTTTCTTCTGATAATTCCGAGTATAATAGGGGCACCGTTTTTAGGAGCCTTGCTCCTATTGTTAGAGTCACAGAGTAACTATTCAGGGGTTAACGGAAGAAAGAGGGTTAGAGGGGGGTCCATCGGGT
>JBMTWK010000056.1:0-10971 GCA_049452395.1 Prochlorothrix sp.
TCGCCCTCGGTTTGGGCCAAAGCGATTATTCGGCGCTCTTTGCGGCCTTAAAACCGGATTAGGGGGTACTGCGGGTAAAGGTGAGGGTAATGGCTCCGGTGTTTTCCAGGCTGGCTCCGGTGCCCAGGAGGCTGACTTCTCCGGCTCCGTTGATTTCGACGGATAATTCTACTTCTTTGAGGCGCATTCCCTGTTTTGTTTCGGCTTCGGCAAAGATTTCTTCCAAAATGGCGATCATGCCGCTCATTTGGGCTTTGAGGAATTTGGCATCGACGGGAACACGCTGAAGGGTCTTTTTGCCGATCGCGATCGGTTCCGGTGGGTTTGGGGGGATTGGGGGAGGTTTGGGGGTTTGGACTGGGGATATCACTGGTGAGGATGTAAATGGGCTGGCTCATGGTGGGAATGAGGTGGGATTGAATCGATCACTTGTTGTCGTAGTTGGCCGGAAAGGTAGGGCATGAGGTCTCAGGAGCTAGGCAGAAACCGAAGGGGCTTGTAAAAAGGGTAAGTTTCCAGCTTTGAGCAGAATAACGAGGTGTTCTAGGCGCTCGTAGCTTTCTAGTTCTTGTGCTTCGATCGGGGTGAGTGTGGTGTTAGCGTTACGATCGAGTAAGGTTCGGAGTCGCTCCTGCATGGCGGGAGTGGGGCGAAAAGAGGCGATTTGGGTGGGGGTTGGTTGGCTGGTGAGGAAGTCGAGGAAGTATTGATAGGCTTGGAGGGCCGGGGAAGGTTGGATGCAAGATTGTAGAAGTTCGGGCAGGCGATCGTGGAGAGGGGAAAGGCTCTCCATGAGGTCGTCAGGAATTTCTAGGGTCAGGGTGGCCATGGGAATGGGGACGGCAAGGTTGAGGAACTGGACTTTTGCGGAACTGGGTCTATTGTAGCGATGGAGTTGTCCTAGGGGTCGGGGATTCCAGTGGGACCATTTATGACACCCAACCGGCATCGCAATAAGAGAGTTTTGGGGTTTTTCGGGGGATTTCTGAATAAAAGAGGGCAGGTTTTTGAAGGTTTGAGAGGGGTGGCGTGGTTTTGTGGGGTAAACCTGCCCCTACGGGGGATTTTGTTGCGTAGGGGCGGGTTTTTGGGACTATTTGTGATGCTTGTCTGTTATTGAAATAAACCCGCCCTGGGTTGTGGACGATCGCCGATCGATTTTACAATTTTGCAGGGGTTTGAATAAAAGAGGGCGGGTTTTTGAAGGTTTGGGTGGGGTAGCGTGATTTTGTGGGGTAAACCCGTCCCTACGGGGGTTTGAAATTTTTTTTCGCGCTACGCGCGGGGGAAGGGCAAGAGGAAATAAAGGCAAAAGGGCAATGAGGGCAAAGTGGTACTTTAGTACCACAAGGTAAAAGGGCTAGGGGAGTCCTCGGGCGGAGCAGGCAAGCCGAAAACCGTTGCGGTAGTCGCGGTAGCCGGGATCGTAGTGGACGCGGGTCGCAGACCGACAGTTCCTCGGAGCGTAGTTCCAGGAACCCCCGCGTAGCACATATCGACCAGATCGATCGTCGTTTAGTACACCTGTATTATAAGCATAAGACTCATGATACTCATCTGCACACCACTCCCAGACATTGCCATGCATATCAGAAAGTCCCCAGCGATTTACCGGAAACTGTCCCACTGGAGTTGGGTACCCTCTAAAGTCTTCTGTGGGTTCATTGCCTAAATATTGAGAGAGCCAATCGTAATTCGCCAACTCTGGCGTAATCGTCTCCCCGAAAGCAAAAGGCGTTTGTGTCCCAGCCCGACAGCCATATTCCCACTCTGCCTCCGTTGGCAAACGCCACTCAAACCCCGACACCCCAAAATATTGGTTCAACAACTCACAAAACGCCTGGACATCATTCCAACTGACCCCAACCATCGGCAACACATCACCCACAAAATTGCTACCGTAACCGTCTACACGCTCCCGATACTCCTGCACCTTACTGGCGCTCCAGTGCTGGCCCGTCACCGCAAACCACTGGGCCTGAGTCACCAAATGCCGCCCCAAAAAGAACTCCGGCACCGTCACATCATGCAGCGACTCATCAGAGTCCCGATCTTTCTCTGTTTCCGGCGAACCCATCCGAAAGGTGCCCCCCGCCAAATACACCATCCGCAGCGGCACCCCACCCGGCAGATCAACTCGGTACTCGTAGGCTGGCCCGCTATCGGGTAGCTTGGTCACCGTGCCGCCAATATCCACCGTCGCCGTTGTAAACCTAAACTCATTTACCGGCAATCCCATCCGTTGTAGTGGAGTCGGTGTCGGTTCCGGTGTGGGCGAAGGCGGATCCGTTGGGGCCAGAGTTAGTGTCATCGTGGGTTCAGGAGTTGGAGTCGGTCCAGGATCAGAAACTAACGCCTCCCGCAAGAGCGATCCCGCCAAAACCACCCCAGCACTCCCCGCCGTCCACAGACCCACCTGCAATAACTGCCGCCGACTCATGGGAAGCGATGGTAACGTTGCAGAGCGTCCCCCCGACGCAGCGGGGTTGGAGGGTTGCGATCCCGGTTGAGGGGGTTGAGGCGCTTGAGTGCGTCGTTGCTCCAAGCGCAACAGCGCCCGCCGCGCATCCGGATCCACCCCCGGAGCCGCCAACACCTGTAACCACAACTCCTCCGCCAAATCCCAATTCCCCTCCAGTTCCGCAGCCTGGGCACAAATCTTCAACCGATCCAGATCCGACGCATACGCCTTCAACGGCAACAACAGCAAATGCGCCTTACTCGACGGCTCCGGCACCGCATAGGGCGTTTGCACCGGCCTGCCATAGCGCCGACACAACTCCGGCACCCGTCCCTGCAAAAACCGCTCCAACCGCGCCACCGTCGCACAATTCCCCTCCCCATTAATCCGCAACCCCTGCAACAGCGCCGCCGTAAACACCCCCTGCCCCCCGCTCAGCTCCTCCAGCTCATAGGACACCTGCCCCCGATCACAGGAAAACAGCGTCACCACCCCCTGAATCCCCTGGCCAATCCCCAGCCCATTCCGCCTCTCCGCATCCTCACTGCGGCAGGCATCCAAAAACAACACCACATTCCCCGCCCCACTGCGCCGCAACAGCGCCGCCACATCCTGCACCGCCAACCCCGTCTTCGGCACATCACTGGGATTACAATCCGACGGCAACAGATAATCCCGCCCATTAGCCAACCGACCATGCCCCGCAAAGAAAAACCAAACATTATCCTCCCGCGACAGAAACGGCTTCTGAAAGCGCTGGGTCAAGAAATTATCCAAGCGGCCAAAGGTCGGCGTGGCCTTAAAACTGGAGTTGCCCGCTGGGATTGGCTCCGCCCGATCGCTAAACAAATAGACCTGCTCAAACCTCGCTTCTTCCAAGCAGAACTGCCGAACGGCCTCCGCATCCCGCACCGCAAACCGCAAATCCCGCAGGTTGTCATATTCATTAATGCCAATACAAATCGCAAAATTGCGGCTCATCGACCCTCATCAAACCCAACTCACCCTAGACTATAACCACAAAGCCAGCCAAACCACAGTCCCTAGCTCCAGCCCCGTTTTTCCGTCATTCGCTACCGCCCCTTCCCCCCAAATGATGACCTCTCCCCCCCAACCTTGTCCACCTTGGTAAAAATTAATGCAAAATCAAGAACAGACTCTTGAGCGTTAGGAAATCGCTTGGAGCCTTGAGCGCACCCCACCCCTTGATCTAACCCATGACTCAACTTACCCCTGCTCCCACTAGCACCGCATGGCATAGCCTTAGTGCCGAGGATACCCTCCAGCAATTTCAAGCTGACCCTCAGCAAGGGTTGAGCACGGAGCAAGTGGCCGATCGCTGGCGGCGCTACGGTCCCAATGAATTGAAAGAAGGAGTCGGACGGGGAAATTGGGAAATTTTGGTGGATCAGTTCAAAAACCTGATGCTGATCATGCTCATGAGCGTGGCTTTGATTTCAGGAATTTTAGATCTGCGCAACCAGAACTTTCCCAAGGATGCGATCGCCATCATGGTCATCGTCATTCTCAATGGCATTTTGGGCTATATCCAAGAAAGTCGGGCTGAAAAAGCCCTCGCCGCCCTCAAAAAGCTCTCCTCACCCATCGTGCGCGTCATTCGCAACGGCCAAACCCAAGAGCTAGACGCAAAGCAACTGGTGCCCGGTGATGTGGTGGTTCTGGAGGCCGGTGCCCAAATCTCCGCCGATGGTCGCCTGCTGGAAGCCGTTAACCTACAAGTGCGGGAAGCAGCCCTGACCGGAGAAGCTACAGCGGTTATTAAAAATTCCAGCTTGCAACTGCCGGAAGATGCTCCCCTGGGCGATCGCCTCAATGTCGCCTTTCAGGGAACCGAAATTATCCAAGGCCGGGGCACCATGGTGGTCACCGCGACGGGAATGCGCACAGAACTGGGCCGCATCGCCACCCTGCTCCAGAACGTGGAAACCGAAGACACCCCCCTGCAAAAGCGCATGGAGCAACTGGCCAATACCCTGGTGTCCGGCTCCTTGGCGATCGTCGCTGTGGTCGTCCTGGGGGGCATCGCCGTCGCTGGGGTTGGGGAATTTGAAAAACTCTTAGAAGTCTCCCTCAGCATGGCCGTCGCCGTGGTTCCCGAAGGATTACCAGCGGTGATCACCGTTGCCCTTGCCCTCGGCACCCAGCGCATGGTGCGCCGCCACGCCCTCATCCGTAAGCTTCCCGCCGTTGAAACCCTCGGCTCCGTCACCACCATCTGCTCCGACAAAACCGGCACCCTCACCCAAAATAAAATGGTCGTCCAGAGCGTCTACACCCTCGACCAGGGCTTTACGGTGACGGGAGACGGCTACGCTCCTGAAGGCAATATCCTCCTTGCCGCTGCGGACAACAACGCCCCCACGGCCCTCGCCCAGCTTCCCCCCTCAGTTGAGCTACTCTGTTTGGGCTGTGTGATTTGCAATGATGCCCATTTGCAGCAGGAAGAGAACGAATGGAAAATCCTGGGTGACCCTACGGAAGGGGCACTGCTGGTTTTGGCAGCTAAGGGCGGCTATGCCCCCAATCAGTGGCAAACTCAAGTCAAACGCCAGGGCGAGATCCCCTTTTCCTCAGAGCGCAAACGCATGACCGTGGCCTGTGGCCCTGAGGTTCTGCCCCCGGATCTCGCCCCCCAAGCCGCAGCCGTTCTCTTTACCAAAGGCTCGCCGGAGCTAATCCTGGAGCGCTGTACCCAGTCCCAGGCTAGCGATCGGATTGTAGAGCTAACTGTGGAGCAACGCAGCCAGATTTTGGCCCAAAATGAACAGCTTGCTAGCCAGGGGTTACGGGTGTTGGGCCTCGCCTACCGGCCCTTGGTGCAGCAGCCCAACCGCGAAATGACAGAGGAGCAGGAGCAAGGGCTGACGTGGCTGGGCTTGACGGGGATGTTGGATGCCCCCCGGCCTGAAGTGGCGGAGGCCGTGGCCCGCTGTAAGCAGGCGGGGATTCGTCCGGTGATGATTACGGGGGATCACCAGTTGACAGCGAAGGCGATCGCCGAGAATTTGGGCATTGCAGCAGCGGGCGATCGGGTTCTGGAAGGCCGCGCCCTCGCCAAAATGTCCCTCGAAGAGCTAGAGCAAGAAGTCGATCAGGTCAGCATCTATGCCCGTGTGGCTCCAGAGCACAAGCTGCGCATTGTCCAAGCCCTGCAACGCCAAGGCAAAATCGTAGCCATGACCGGAGATGGGGTCAACGATGCCCCCGCTTTGAAACAGGCCAATATCGGCATTGCCATGGGTATTACTGGCACGGATGTCAGCAAGGAAGCCAGCGATATGGTGCTGACGGATGATAATTTTGCTTCGATCGTGGCAGCAACGGAAGAAGGCCGCGTCGTTTACACCAATATTCGCCGCTTTATCAAATATATCCTTGGCTCCAATGTCGGCGAAGTCATCACCATTGCCGCCACGGCCATCCCCGCCCTAGCCATTCCCCAAGTCCCCCTCACCCCGCTGCAAATTCTCTGGATGAACTTGGTCACCGACGGGGTACCCGCCCTGGCCCTGGCCATGGAACCGGCGGAACCCAATGTCATGAACCGCCCGCCCCACCACCCCCAGGAAAGCATCTTTGCGCGGGGTTTAGGCTGGTATATTCTCCGCATTGGGGTGGTTTTTGGCCTCATGACGATCGCCTTTATGGTTTGGGCCTTGAAGCATAGCCAAGCGGTCACGGGGGAGAATTTGGACCCCGATCGCTGGACCACTATGGTCTTTACCGCCCTCTGTTTGGCTCAGATGGGCCACGCGATCGCCATGCGCTCCAATACCCAATCTACCTGGGAAATCAGCCCCTTTACCAATCCCTACATCTGGG
This sequence comes from Prochlorothrix sp., assembly GCA_049452395.1. Lineage (GTDB taxonomy): Bacteria > Cyanobacteriota > Cyanobacteriia > Prochlorotrichales > Prochlorotrichaceae > Prochlorothrix. Next base: position 6,305 of record JBMTWK010000056.1, read on the forward strand.
GTTCCGTCATTATCACCACCATTCTCCAGCTTATGCTGATTTACGTTGCGCCTCTCCGTGCCTTCTTTGACACTCACCTCCTCGACACCACGGACCTCTTAGCCTGCCTTGCCTTTAGTTCGGTTCTCTTTATCTGGGTTGAGGGCGAAAAACTGTTCCGCCGCCGCCGCCGCCAAAATTCTTAACTAGAGACTATGGCCCGATCGATCGCCAGTGAGCCTGGGCCGCTTCTAGGGTTTGGGTTTGGGCGATCGATCTCATTTGCTCGATCTGGTGGGCGATCGTGGCGGGGTCCGCATCGGGAAACTGTAATTTCAGCGTCAAACCTAAGCCTTGGCACCAGCGATCGATCGCCGCTTCCCCTGTGCCCAAGCCCTGCTCCCAATAGGTCAGCCACCACTCCCACACGGCCTCCCAGGTCTCTAGGGGCTTGATCGATCGGGCGAAGGCATATAAATCCGCCACCGTTTCCACAGCTTCCACATAGGGCATTAAACCCAGTCCCTGCTCCCCAAACTTAAACTCCAACTCCCACCGCAACATCTCCCGCAGCATCCGCTGCTCCCCAATCTGCTCACCTATCTGGATGCCGCGCTGCTCACCAATCTGGATGCCGCGCTGCTCCCCGCGTTCTTCGCCTTGGCGTAGGGTTTTAGCTTGCCATTCTAGGTATGCCTGACTGAGTGCCATAAAGGTTGCCTCCTCTTCTGATGGGGTGGGGGGTAAGGTATCGAGGGCAATTTTCCAGTTTGCTATTTCAAAATTCTGGGTAGCTTTTATTATGGGAGCATCTGTTATGGAGAGAGCGGCTATGGTTCCGATCGCCCCAACCACGATCGCCCCAACCCTGACTTTGGAGGCTTTTCTAGCCCAGCCGGAGACAGAACCGGCTTCTGAATTTTTGACGGGAGAAGTGACCCAAAAACCCATGCCCCAGGGAAAACACAGCCGATTGCAGTTTAAGCTTTGTCAGGTGATTGCGGCGGCGGTGGAAGAGGCCAAGATTGCGGGGGTGTTTCCGGAGTTGCGCTGTACATTCGGGGGGGCTTCGATCGTGCCGGATGTGTCGGTGGTGCGGTGGGAGCGGATTCCCCGTGATCCGTCGGGGGAGGTGGCAAATCGGTTTTTATTGCCGCCGGATTGGGCGATCGAGGTGTTGTCGCCGGAGCAGAGTCAAAGCAAGGTGCTAGAGCGCTTACTGTTTTGTTCGGAGCAGGGAACGGAGTTGGGGTGGTTACTGAATCCGGAGGAGGCGAGTGTGGTGGTGGTGTTTGCGGGGCAACGGGTGCAGGTGTTGCGGGGCGATCGGGGGTTGCCGGTGTTGGCGGGGGTGGAGTTGGCGTTAACGGTGGATCAGGTCTTTGGCTGGTTGAGTTTGTGAAAGTAGAGGAGATTAGGAGCGTTGGGGGACAATCGGGCAAGCAACAATTCCAAAATGCTGCCAAAATGCTGCCAAAAATAATCTCTGACTCTTCCCCGGTGGCGAAGATATCAGAGATTAAGGGAAATACGAGGTTTAAGATGGCTAAAACTGCATGGGATGGAGATTTTGGCTATTGCATAGGCTATTGAACGGTTAAGCTGCAAAAACGGCGATTAATGCCTCTGAAACTGGCTATTTTACTGGTACAAAGTCAAAGCCTGTACCAGAGCTAGATCCTGGTTGCACCGTGAGGATAACCACATTGCCATTACGATCGCCGGAGGGGGTGAACTGAATCCTGCCCGTTGCACCCGTTGCCTGGAAATCAGGCTGGGCTAGAGTTTGGGCTAAGGCAGATCGCAGGCTGACCTCCCCCGTAGGGGTTAAATTAGCCTGCGCTTGGGCACTGCGAAAGACTTGCCCCACATCATAGGCCAAGGCCGTGCGCCAGTTTACATTCCCCGCCCACAGTGCCATAGCACTGCTGACAAACTCCGGATTAGGGCTAGCTTGACCATGCCAGGGCACCGACAAAATCGCCCCCTGAAGATCCACCCCTGCTTGCTCCAGACTCTCAATGCGATAAAAGGCATCCCCGGCCAAAATGGGCAGTTTCTTCTGGTCAGCCTGAACAACTGCCACGGCAGCATCAAAGGTTTCTGAGTTGGGGAATAACACAACTAAATCGCCCGTAGCCGCTGCCAGAGCCTCTGAGGGGTTACCTTGGGATAAATCCACTTCCTGGCTAATGCTCCCACCCTCTAGATTAAAAGTACTCACAAAAGCATCTTTGAGAGACTGGCTATAGGAACTGTTGGGATTAAAGAACAGAATTGCATTCTTTTTGCCCATGGATGTCAAGGCATAGCGGGCTAGGGCTGTGCCTGTGAACTGATCGTTGGGAATGGTCCGAAACACATAATTGAGGCCATCTGCTCCCTTAGGCAGTTGCGTTAGCCCAGTGCTGGTGGAAGTTGGTGCAATCATGGGCAATTGACCCGCAGTATACACCGGAGCCGCTGCGACCGAGGAAGTGCTGCTACCGTGGCCAATCACTGCAATTACGGAGGAATCTGCCACCAATGCCGTCGCAATTTGCACCGCTAGATCTGCATCATTGGCATCATCGGCAATCAGCACCTGAACCGGTACCCCCGCTGCCACCATTTCCTCCTGGGCTTGGGCCACTCCCCGCAGAATTTCTAGGGCAGGGTTGGCCGTTTCAGAGATCGGGACCACCGCTGCCAGGGTAAAGCTAGGATTTGCGCCAACTTTAGCATTATTCAGGTAAATCCGGGCCTCAGGGTCGTTTTTCTGCTCTTGGAGCGAGGCTTCAAACTGAGTGGCCGCTGTGGTAAAGTCCCCCGCCCCAAAGGCTGCGACTCCAGCTTCCTTGGCAGGGGTAACCAGTTCAGGAAAAAGAAGGCGCTCGCCTCGGCTCATGCGGTCCTGGACCTGGGTATTGTCCTGCACGCCCCCCAAGTCGCTGCTGAGGGTTCCGCTGAGGGTTCCGCTGTCGCTCCCGCTCCCACTCCCGCTCCCTGCGTTCAAAAAAGGGATTTGGTCCTTAAAGACAAAGGCTCCACCCCCTAGGCCCAGCAGGGCGATCGCCCCCCCAATCAAAAGCAAGTTAGGCGGAGATTTTTGCAGAATTTGGCCACAGATCTCGCATTTACGGGCTGTGGAGGGGTTATCCTCGTGGCCACATTTGGGACATTTCAGGGAGTCAGTATCATCGTTGGCGTAGGTCATGATTAATATCTTAGGAAAGGCCCAATTCAGCTTGAATTTGCGCTTCGATCGCCGCAACCTGGTCATTACTCAGGTGCAGATCCTCCTGAAGCTCTAACAGTTGTGCTTGCTCCTCCAGATCAACTTCCCCATCATTCTCTAGAAAAGCCCGATACATCAAGGCATACTCCCCAATGGCATCCGCAGAGGGGCTATTGGGGGTAATTTCAGCAATGAGGGCAGCAGCGGTGGCTTGATCAATGCCATATTTGTGCTGGAAGCGATCGAGCAGAGCTTTTTCCGAAGGAGACGGCTCCCCATTTTTATAGCAGGTGGCTAATAATTTTCGGAAGCGATCGAGATTTTCCGCAGCAATAGCCCCGCCCGCTCCTGCGGGGGTCTGAGGGGTCACAGGCGCAACAAGAGAGGGCGCTGGGGGAGCCGCCGCCGGAATGACGGGCGTAATGGGCTTAATTGGCTCCACCACCAGATAGTAGGCTTTAACATAGCCCTCTACGGCTATCTCTGCCTTGGCATAGGCTGGGTTATCCTTGCCACCGGCTAGACTGCTTTCAATCTCCTGGAGGCAACTGACCAGCTTTTGATAGAGAGCCTGTTTTTGGGGCTTGGTGGTCGCAGTTTCACCCAAATTCTGCAACATATCCGCCAAAAGGTCGCGAATTTTGCGGCTAGCGTCCGCCATAAGGTTTTCTTCGGCCTGTTCCCAACTACTGCCGATCGTCGCGGCCTTATTCAGCCCCGTTTTCGGATCTGTGTAGTGAAACCGAATTTCAGTGAATTTAGTCACCTGGTTTTCCGTTTCAACCAAAAGGCCCAAGGCTTTTGCCAGGACAAAGTTTTGGCGGGCTTGGCTCTCCTCTTGGCTGGAGGGCATAATATCCTGAAACTGGCGGAAGTATTGATGGGTATGGAGCGGATTGCGATCGGATTGGCTAATAGAGCGATAAATAGTTCGCATTTTCTCCAAACCTTCAATCAAACGCAGGGGAAATGCTCCAATTTCCTGGATAAAAAAGATATTGTTGGAGTCGTTGAGGGGTCGGATATCCTTATCCGTCAGGGTGCTACTTTTGCGGATCATCGGCAGCAGTGCCCCCACGGCAGCATCCAGAGGCTGATTCCCCCCATGGATTCCCACCAAAGACTGACGCTTTTCTGCCCGGTTATCCCAGTCTAAATTGACCTGTTCTTGACTGAAGCGCAGGAAAGGCTCACTTTTCTCGAAGGTAATCTTAATTTGGGCTTCTTGCTGCTCCAAGGTCGGATAGGCTTCCAAGAACTTTCGCGCTGCGGAGGCTTGGAGATAGGTCTTGTCTAGAAAAGCATCCACACAGGCATTCAGCAACCGCTCAAACAAATCCTGAATGCGCAGCATATCAAACCCAGCCAGGTCAAACAGCGGGGTATTGATTTCCCCCAGACAAGCCTCACCAATGCTCTGAGAGCTGATTTATAAAGTAAATCTTAAGAGAGCTGAAAGCACTGTAGTGAA
>JBMTWK010000057.1:0-10954 GCA_049452395.1 Prochlorothrix sp.
TGCAAAACCCCTGCTATGACTGCGTTTCAGCGACTTCGTAAATCAGCTCTGAGAGGCGTGACGACGTTCGGCTAGTTTTAGCAGGGTTTCTTGGTGCATGGCCTGGGTAATGGGGTAGAAATAGGCCAAAATCAGACCCAGGATTAAGCAAACCGTGGGGACAGGGCCGATCGCCACCCGAATGGCAAACAAAGCCGACTCTGGTTGATCGGGGATGGCTTCTCCCGCCTTTGTCGTAATAAAACCGGCAACCTCCAAGGATTTTCCCACCAAAAACAGCCCCAAAGCTAGCCCTAGCTTTTGCAACAGCACCATAAAGCCGTAAAAAATGCCCTCCCGCCGCTGCCCCGTCACCAGTTCATCCATCTCAATCACATCCGGCACCATGGACCAGGGAATCAGATAGGCCGTCGAAACCCCAAACCCGGCGGTCACCGCCAGAATATACAGAAGCGTATTTTGGCCCGGTTGCAGGAAAAATAAACCCGCCTGGGCCAGAATCCACAGCCCCATCCCCATAAAATAGGTGGCTTTCTTGCCCACACGCTCACTCACGGCACTCCAGACAAACAGCATCACCAAGGCCGTGCCCTGCACCCCCAACAAAACCGGGGTCATTTGCGCCTCCGGCAAGCCCATCCAGTAAATCACAAAATAGGGGATAACCGTTGCTGTAACCTGAACGCCCAGCCAGGAACAGAGATAAATGCCAATCACAAACAAAAAGGGGCGATTACTGAAGGCTACGCGCAGTTGTTCGCCAATGGGGAGGCTGTCTTCGGCTACGATCGGCACGCCCCCGCCCAAGGTGCGCTCCTTCGTTCCCCACACACACCAGTAAATCGGCAACACCGACAGCACCGCACAGATGCCTCCCAGAACTGGGTAGCGCAGGGCCGGATCTTCGACCTGAGCAAAGACGATTTGGGCCAGAATTAGGGAGAAAATGCTGCCTCCGATCGAGAAAAAAAACCGAAAGCTATTAAGGTTGGTGCGTTCGTTGTAATCCTGGGTTAATTCCGCCGTTAGAGCTGTATAGGGCAAGTTAACCGCTGTATAGGCCGTATTGAAGATAATGGCCATGAGGCAGTAGTACCAAAATAGCCCCCACTCGCTTTCCACCGGAACCAGCCACATTAAGAAGAAACTCAAGCCAAAGGGCAAAGAAGCCCAGAGCATCCAGGGATAACGCCGCCCCCAGGGGCTACGGGTGCGATCGCTCAAAATCCCGACGATCGGATCATTAATGGCATCCCAAACCTTGCCCACGAGCAGCACAATTCCCGCCCGTCCGGGGTTCATCCCAGCCACACTGGTAAAAAAATAGAGTAGATAAAAAACCTGAAGATTGGCGGTGATGGCGGTGCCCAAATCTCCAGCCCCAAAGGCGAGCTTGGTGGCAAAGGAAAGGGGGGCAGATCGGGGGGTTGCCCGATCGGGGTGCGGCGGCGAAGTAGAAGAGTCCATGGCAGGGGGCCTCACAGCAAAAGATAGAGATTCAGAAACAGAGGAATTGAGCCGACAGTCAGGGGAGGGCCGATCAATCAGTCGTTGTTTCCATCGTTGTAGAGCATACGCTGCTGTTCCGGGTTTCAGCGGTCGATCGTGGACAGAATCCGGCGTGGTTGCAAGGGACGCATGGGAAAAGAGTCTAGGGCGATCGAGACAGGACGCTGGACAGGACGCTGGAGCGTCGGGGAGACATTCCCACGCAGAGCGTGGGAACGAGGGTTAGGGGGAGCCGTTGCAGGCAAATCACGGGGTCATGGCGCGGGGGATAGGGAAGATTGGGCGATCGCTTGGGGGGCACCCCAAAGAATCCGCTCCTGTTTATAGATAACCAAACCGGGACCGGAGCCTTTGGGCTTGTAAACATGGCGAGGTTCGGTATAGACCACGGGGGCACGATCGGCCTGACGGGCGCGGCTGTGGTAAGCAGCGACATCTGCGGTAAATTGGAGATCCTCCGGATCCGGGACTTGGCCTGCATCCAAGCGCAGCAACACATGACTGCCGGGAATTTCCTGGGTATGGAACCACAGATCGTAGGGCGTAGCCACCTGGAACGTGAGGTTATCGTTTTGGCGGTTGTTGCGACCCACTAAGACCTCCAGCCCCTGGGGAGTTTTATAGCGGTAAAAGTCGCTCTGGGAGGGGGAAGCTTTGGCGCGATCGCCCGCCTTACTCGATCGCCGCCCCTTGGCCTTGCCCCCAGTCCTAGCAGACTGGCCACTGGAATGGCTACCAGAATGGCCACCGCGTTCTTTACTGCCCCGATCGCCACCCCGATCGCCCTTACTCCCATAGCCCTCCTGGATCAACTCCTCCTGCACCTCCCGCAGCGCCAACCAATCCGCCTGACTTTGGCCACTGCCCAACTCCAGCAACGCTTCTTCCACTTGCTCCAAGTACTGAACTTCATTTTCGACAGCCTGTAGAAGAGGCAGCACCGCTTCCTGTGCCCGCTTTAGCTTTTGGTGTTGTTTATAGAGACGCTGGGCATTTTGGACCGCATTTTTCTCCGGATCAAGATCGATCGCGATCGGCTCCCCCGTCTCAAAGTCCTCGATCGCCAACTGCTGGAGTCCCGGTTGCCACAGGTGCAAATGGGCCATCAGCAAATCCCCCTGGCGGCGATAGCGATCGGCACTTTCCGACTCCAGCAGCCGCTGGCGAAAGCCTTGGGCCTTATTTTGGGCCTTGGCCAACTGGGTGCGAACCTGCTGGCTTAACTGGTGCTGAAGCTGTTGAATTTGCTGGAACCGCAGCCGATCGCCATAATATTGTTGCAACAGGATCTGCACATCGGGCACCGCCTGCCGCAGTCCCAAGCCCAGCACCGTATAGCCCTCCTCCGTCCAACCGGGCTGAAACTGCTCCGACTGGAGCGCCTGAAGCCACCCCTGCCAGACCTGAAACAGCGCCTGCCATTGGTCATCCCGGAGGCGATCGCTGTCCAGATTCGGATCTAACCCCGCCCCCATCACCAACTGACGCGCCAAAGCAGAACTTAAGCCCCGATAACTCTGCCGGAGCGTTCTAGCCAGGGGGCCAGGAATTAAATTGACCTGATCGCGCCAAACCGGCCAAGGCTCCTCCAATCGCGGAATTGCGCCCTGGGGAAGGGGGGGGAGGGGATAGAGTTGGCCCGTTTGGATCGGACGAACCCGCGACTGGCTTTGGCTCACCTGGTGCGCCACACTGACAATGCGCTGGTCTTCATTCACGAGCAAAGCATTGCTATACTGGCCCATTACTTCTAAATAGAGATGCCACTGGGCCGCTTCCCCCGGACGCAGGGCAAATTGCAGGTCCACCACCCGCTCCCAGGGAGCCAACAGATCAATCCCCGTCCAGGCCAAGCCCTTGAGCTGAGCCAGCACTTGTTTACTAAATGTAAAGGTATCCGGCTCACGGGGCGGAGCGTCTCCTAAATGCAGCCTTGCCCCCTGGGGATGCCAAGATACGGTCAGCCAAGCCCGTTTTTTTAGGGTTCGCAACCCCAAGGACAGGGTGTGGCGATCCCACTGGTAAACCTGCTCTAAGCGGGCTGGAAGCCAGAACTGGCGAAGGTTTGAGCAACTCGCCACCAAGGTTGTTAGGTCTACAGGTTGCATGGTTTTTGCGCACCTTACGCCGGGAGGGACAGTCTCTAACTATGAATGAATAGTGAACAAATTCCAAGGTTAGGAGACGCTAAAGATAGAATCTTGCCGGATCTCAATGATCTCTTTAGAAAAATTTTCGGGATCCAATCCCAAAAAAGCCACTTATTCGCCTCAGAGCGTCTTAAGATAAGAGAGGATGATTGCAGCTTCCATGATCCAACTGGATTTTGGCCTTATGCAGACAAGAACCAAACAATAGCCCCTTTCGGTGTGTTTTTGAGTGTATGGATGTTCGACTGATTAATATTGGCTTTGGTAATATCGTGGCCGCTAATCGAGTGATCGCGATTGTTAGCCCCGAATCTGCTCCCATCAAACGTATCATTAGTGATGCCCGTGAGCGGGGTCAACTGGTGGATGCAACCTATGGGCGACGGACTCGTGCAGTGATTGTGACGGACTCTGGGCATACGATTTTATCCGCCATCCAACCGGAAACCGTGGCCAACCGCTTTGTAATGACCAAGGATGAGTGATCAGCCGTGAAGCAAAGCTGGGATGGAGGACGAGTAGTGGTGATTGCTGGCCCCAGTGGGGTTGGCAAAGGAACGTTACTCCAACGTTTGCAGGAAAAACATCCGAAAATCCATTTTTCGGTCTCTGCTACGACTCGTTCTCCTCGGCCCGGTGAAGTGCATGGGCAACATTACTTTTTTGTCACCCCTGTGGACTTTGAGGCCATGGTGGCGGCAGGAGAGCTACTGGAGTGGGCGGAATTTGCAGGAAACTGCTACGGAACCCCACGACAGCCCGTCGAAGAGCAAGTCAAGCAGGGCAACCTTGTGATTTTAGAGATTGAGGTGGAGGGGGCGCGTCAAGTCCGGCAAACCTTTCCCGCAGCGCTCCAAATCTTTGTGTTGCCCCCTTCTCTTGAAGAATTAGAACAACGCCTCAGAAACCGAGGCCAAGACTCTGAAGCCTCAATCCAGCGCCGCTTAGCACGCGCCCAAGCGGAATTAGCGGCAGCTTCTGAATTTGATGTCCAGGTGATCAACGATCAGGTCACCTTGGCTCTCCACCAGTTAGAGACCATTCTATTTGGGGAAGGAGTTGCAGCAATGGGTTGCACGCCCGATTGTGCGACGGCAACTCCTGAGCCTTTCCCCCCTTCCGCTGATCCAGAACCCTCTCCCGCTGTCTCCCAGGCCACAACGGCACTAAAATCCCGGTGGGAAGAGGAGGAGTGGGAAGATTTGGACGATCCCGACGGGTTGTAGGGCTTGGGGGGAGGGGCGATCGGCCTGTCCCGGCAGTACAGGGCCAAGGGGGATGACAGGGGGCGAAACCGGAAGCTCCTGGAACCTATCTCCCGGTTAGCCCCTACCGTTAGCCCGCAATGAAAGATTCCACAACTTTATGGAACATTTCCGCAACGCGATCCCAGCGATCTTCCGTTGTGGAGATATCTAAGGTATAGAGCTTGCCTCGGTTAACCCCAACGGCAACCAGATCATGGCGCTTCTGATCGGGCAGGGTTACGGCATATTCCAAGACGTAGTAGTTTTTCTCTTTGGCCGTGAAGTCATAGGCATCGACAATTTCTGCCGATCGGCCCGTTTCTGGTGGGGCGATCGCCGTTTTTTGGAGCGCATAGCCCACTTCGCTGGGGCTACCTAGGTCTGTTAATTGTTTATCGCTGGTTATCGGCTGAATAATGACGCTGACATTTTCGGTGGGGTTGATCAAATCCCGGAAGACCACATCTGGCCCCCCTGAGACCTCCACCTGAACCCAGCCCGTGGGATAGAGAAACCGATAACCATCGGCAATATCAATGTAGGGCTGAAGGCCCGCTGTGGGGGTGACGTTACAGGCTGTGAGGAAGAGGCACAGCAGCCCCACCAACAGGGAAAAAGCAGATTTAAACATGATGTGAGGAATAAAGGGTGAGAGAATGCTTCCTTGCTATTGTCCCATGGCCACGGACCATCAACCGTGTTAGCGAGTCAGCGGGTTGCGGCGGGGGACAGCGGGGGGGAAGGCTAAGACTTGGCGGATTGGGGGAGCAGTGATATTTTTCAAGGCAGAGGATGGCGAAAATTCAAGATTGATGGCCCAGACATCCTCGCTCTCCTGTCTAATCTCCGGCTTCTGTCGAACCTCCGGCCTATCCGGCTTCAGATGGGTTCTTGCCCCTGGACCGAACCCTTGCCCCTCGTCTTATCCGCATCATGGTCACACCTTCCCCCGCCTCAACTGCCCCCTCAAGTGATGCTGCCCCTGGGACTCAGCCCCTGCGGTTGACCCCTGCCCTGGCGCTGGGTTGCCTGCTCAGTGCGAGCCTGAGCTTCAATACGCCTGTGCTGGCCCAGTCTCTGACCGTGGAGGAGGGGGGAGCACCGATGGTTCTGTTGTTGGCCCAAGCCTCGCCCCTCAGTCAGGGTTGGGATCTGTACAATGCGCAGCAGTATCCAGAGGCGATCGCCCAGTTCCAAGCGGCGATCGCGGCTGATCCCACCAATCCCAAACCCCACTGGGGCTTGACCCTCTGCTATAACAAGCTCCAACAGTATGCCGAGGCTCAAGCCGCCCTCAAGCAAGCGGTAGCGCTGGATCCGGCGATCGGCTTTACTTCCGCTGAGAGCTACAACAGTCTGCGGACGACGATCGAGAAAAAACTAGCCCCATCTGCTGCCCAAGCCACCACCCCATCGGCCTCCCCAGCCGCTGCCCAACCCCCTTCTTCCACCGCAGCCAGCCCCACCGCAGCTAATCCAGCCGCAGCTAATCCAGCCGCAGCTAATCCAGCCGCAGCTAATCCCACTACAGCTAATCCCGGTACAGCTAATCCCACTACAGCTAATCCCGGTACAGCCAGCCCCACCGCTCCGGCCCCCTCTAACCAAGCCGAACGCCAGGAATTAATTGCCGCCTTGGCCCAAGGCTCCACCTATGTCGCTCCGGCAATGGCTGCGACGGTGAACTTGGCCGACCTCGATCGAGCGGCCCTCGCCCTACAACCCTTCACCGTCAAATTTGTCGTTGTGCCGACGGTGACCGGGGATCGCCAAACCTATGCCCAGGAAATCTTTGAGTATTTGAATCTGGAAAATGGGGTTGTTATTGTCAATACGGAGCGGGGGGTTGATCTTTACAGCCCTGCTTTAACCCCTGAGGCCGCAACCGCCTTAGTTAAGGCCAATTTGGCGACTTTTACCGCCAGTGACTATACCTCTGGGCTAGTGCAACTCGCCCGATCGGCCCAGGAGGCGATCGGGGCGGCAACTCCGGCTGAGACTCCCTCCCAGCGGGGACTCTGGATTGCGTTGGGGGTAATGGTTGCCTTAGGTAGCGTTACCACCGTCATTAACTGCCGCCGGAAGGGCCAGCAAAAACAACAGATGCAAACCAAACTAGAGGAATTGCAAGATCTTCACTACCGGGTGTCGGAGCAGTTGGAGGATGTGAAGAACTATCAAAAGGTGGTGCCGGAAACTGCCAATACGATCGAGGTGCGGCGATCGATCGATCAAGCCACAGAGCAATTTCTGCAAGCCTCTGAACTGCTGGAGCAATCCCCAAAAACAACCCAGCAATGCCAAGCCTTAGAAACCCATCTCCAGTCCGCCACCGCTTCCCTTAACCAAGCCAGAGCCGCCCTCGATCGGGCCACGGGCCAAGCCCCCACCGATCCCAGCCCGGAGACCCACGGCACCTGTTTTTTCTGCTCCCGCCCCCTGGCCTTGAACCTCTTGCAGCCTCGCATCCTTGACCTCAAGCCCCAGAGCAAGCGGGTGCTCTGTTGTCCCCCCTGTGCCGCCCAGGTAGACCAAAACACGCCGCCTAAGGTGAAGACGGTGAAGGAGGGCGATCGCGATCGGCCTTGGTATCGCAGCACCAGCTACAACCCCTACCGGGACTACTACCGCTACGATCGCAACTGGCACCACCGCAGCGCCTTTGAGCTAGAACTAGAGTTTGGCGACGACGATAATGATGGGGTGATGCAACAGGTGATTATTTTTGCGGATCAGGCCCAATATCGGGACTATCAGGTGCAGCAGGTGGAACAGGGCCAGCAGCTTTGGGCGGAACCGGGCAGCACCGGGGCACCGCCAGAGGATTCCCTAGAAGCATCGGGGGATGTGGGGACGGAAACGCCCGCCGCAACGGACTTTTTCTGGACCGATGCAGAACCAGAGCCGAATACACCGGAAATCCCGGAAGTTGCAGACTTTTTCAACCAGGATCCGTCCTAGGGTAACCTCGGCTGAGAATGCGTTGGGGGTGCATCCCACCTTATGAAGAATCTTGGTAGGGGTCGTGCCCCCGTGGCTCCCCGCTTCGGTCCAAAACCAGGGCAACCACGGGGGGTTTGCCCCGACCCAGTTGGTTAAATCGCTAAAGTGGGATGGACCCTGCGTTGGGGGGCGCGCCCGGTTAGAAGATCGCGACAGAGGTTAAGAAATTCCGCAGGTGATCGATCGCCCCAGCAATTGGATTTAAGCCCCAAACTCTGAATTTGAGGGGTCTAAGCTTCTATTCCTATATGGTTGGAGAGTTTAGCCCGATCGATCGGAAGCTCGTACTATGGAAAGCATAACGGGATCCCCAGGTGCCCAGCCCTCGCCGGTTCGGGTTTAAACCCCTGGGAACCCAGCCCCTTTCCTAGCTCCACCTCGCCCCAATCATTCTTATTTGGCAATCTCCATGGAAATCTGGACTGATACTGTTGTTCTGTCGCGAATGCAGTTTGCTTTGACGAGTTTCTTCCACATGCTTTGGCCCGTGCTCACCACCGGCCTGGGAATTTACCTCGTGATTGTCGAAGGACTCTGGCTCAAGACCCGCAAAGCAGACTACTACTACCACGCCCGCTTTTGGTCCAAGCTCTACGTCCTCAACTTTGGCATCGGCGTTGCCTCCGGTGTGCCGATGGAATTTGAGTTTGGCACCAACTGGGCACCCTTTTCCGAAGCTGCCGGGGACTTTTTCGGCAGTATTCTCGGTTTTGAGGGGGCAATGGCCTTTATGTTAGAAGCCGGATTTCTGGGCATCATGCTCTTTGGCTGGAACCGAGTACCACCCATCATTCACTACCTTGCGACCATTATGGTCGCCTTTGGGGCCAATCTTTCCACATTTTGGATTTTGGTGGCCAATTCCTGGATGCAAACCCCCAGCGGCGGCGAATGGGTCGATGGCAAGTTCATTGTTCGGGACTACTTTGAGGCCATCCTCAACCCCGCCATGGTTGACAGTGTTTCCCATATGTTTTTAGCAACCCTAGAAACCTCCCTGTTTGTGATTGGCGGCATCAGCGCCTGGTATATCTTGGGCCAACGCCAGGAACGTTATCCTGAGTTTTTCAGCGCTTCTCTCAAGATTGCCCTGGCAGCCTTAATCATCGTGGCCCCCCTGCAAATCTATGTGGGCCATGCCAGCGGTGAGCAAGTTTACGAGCATCAGCCTTCTAAGTTGGCGGCGATCGAAGCCCGCTGGGAAACCGTTCCCGCCGGAGAAAGCGCCCCCTGGAGTGTTTTGGCCTTACCCAATGCAGCAGCGGAGCAAAATGACTTTGAGCTGAATATTCCCCAAGGTTTGGGCTATATTCTCGAATTCAAGCCGGAATTGTCGAAACCAGTCCTAGGGCTGAAGGAATTTGATCCCGCCGATCGACCGCCCATGATTGGCCTGATTTTCTACTGTTTTCGGATTATGGCGGGGATTGGCTTCTTCTTTGCGGGTCTAATGGGGGTAACGCTGCTCCAGTGGCTGCGGGGTAAGCTCGCCCCAGCGGCAATTATTCAGCAAAAATGGCTGCTGTGGGCTTGGGTTTTAGCGGCTCCCCTGGGCTATCTCGCTGTGGAAACCGGCTGGACCGTGCGCGAAGTCGGTCGCCAGCCTTGGACGGTTTATGGCCTGATTCGCACCAGTGATGCTGCTTCCCAGCTTCCCGCCAGTAATGTCTTAGTCTCCCTCGTTGCCTTTACGGTGGTCTACAGCTTGCTCTTAATCTCGACGCTGTACTTCGGCAGTCGCATCCTCAGCCACGGCCCTAATCTGGACCTACCCCTCCCCGGCAATGAGGACAGCAGCACGGCAGCGCAACCGGGCGAATTTGTCCCCGATCGTCGCCCCGTTGAAGCCCAGCAGTAAAAGCTAGTCCAGCAGGGCAGACATTCCCACCCCCATTCTCGTGCGGGCACCTTGCCCGCGACCTGCTGCAACCCCAAACAACACCGCAGCCAAAACACCACAGCTATAACACCGCAGCTACAACACCGCAGCTACAACACCACACGCAAACATCCAGCCCTATGGACACCCTCACTTACTTTCTGCCGCAGGTTTGGTTTACAATCCTAGCCCTGTTTCTGTTTCTCTATGTCATTCTCGACGGCTTTGATCTAGGCGTTGGCATTCTCTCAATTACAGCCTCTAGCGAAGAGCGGCGGGGCATTTTAATGACCAGTTTGGGCAACGTTTGGGATGCCAATGAAACCTGGCTCGTCCTCATGGGGGGCGCTCTATTTGGAGCCTTTCCCCTTGCCTATGCCACCATTCTCAACGCCCTCTATATCCCGATTCTGGCGATGGTTTTTGGCTTTATCTTCCGGGCTGTAGCCTTTGAGTTTCGGGAGCACTCCCAGCAGAAGGTCTTGTGGAACTTTGCCTTTGGGGCCGGGAGCTTTTTGGCGGCTTTGGGGCAGGGGTTTGCCCTAGGCGGAGTCTTAGCCGGGATTGCCGTAGATGAAAAGGGCCATTTTATCGGCAGTACCCTAGATTGCTTGAGCTTGCCCTCGCTCTTGGTAGCGCTGACCCTAATCCAAGGCTATGTCTTGATTGGGTCCAGCTATCTGATTATGCGCACCGATGGCGCGTTGCAAGAGACCCACTACAAAACCGCCAAGATTGCCGCTTGGACCACATTGCTGGGGGCGATCGCCATTACCGTCATCACACCGTTTTTCTACGACTACGCCCGCGATCGGCTCTTCTCCCAACCCCTGATTTATATCTTTGCCGTCATTCCCGTCTTGGGGGTATTTCTGATCTGGCAACTCCTCCGCAGCCTCAACCAAAAGCGGGAAGTTGCTCCCTTTATCTGGACGATCCTCATCTTTGTCCTGACCTTCCTCGGCCTTGCTCTGGTGGTCTTTCCCTACATCATCCCCACTCAAGTCACCATCTACCAAGCCGCCGCTGCCCCCAGTTCCCTAGTCTTTATGCTGGTCTTCATCGGCTTTTTAATCCCGATTATGTTGGCCTACAACATCTATCAATATGTCGTCTTTCGGGGCAAAATCAGCACCAGCCAATACGGCGACTAATGGGAGCATCCC
>JBMTWK010000058.1:0-10841 GCA_049452395.1 Prochlorothrix sp.
ACCTCTTGGCTCACCTCCACCCGTTCCAGTTCCGCCTGTTGCAACGCTGCCGGTAAGGGCTGAAGAGCAGGTTCTAGCATTTGCTCTAACACTTGGGGTTCCTCAACCGCTGTGGGAATGGCTAACTCCTGTGGGGGGGCCAAAGGTTCTGGCTCCGGTTCCGCTTCCACCACTGGCTCCGGCACGACTTCCGCCACCGGCTCTGGTGTAAGCTCGGCGATCGGCTCGGCGATCGGCTCCGGTTCAACTTCCACCACTGGCTCCGGCACTATCCCAACGGCCTCCTCAGCAGGCGCAGGAACCGCAACACTGGTCAATTCAGGCATCCATAACGCCTCTCCTCTGGCCCGTTTGCGCTTCTTCCAGGCCGCGACCCGTTCCTTAGATTTGGGATGAAGCGTATCCGCCAGGTAGGCCGTGGTCAAAGTTGCGACACCCAACGCCGCCACGAGATCAAAAACACCAGAAAGGACAGCTTGTGTTGCGTAATAATCCATGGAAAAATTGCTCCCGTTTTGCGTCTATAGGGATCTTGTTAAAAAATGCTGCTTTCAGATTGATTTTAGATTTGAGGGCGGTTTAGCACAATGCTTTTGTGACAACGGGTTTACGTTGGGGAGCAAGGTCGGAGGTGCAATCAGGGGCGCAATCAGGGGCGCAATCAGGGGCGCAAGGCGTGAAGGGAGCGGGGGTTAGGTGGTGAAGGCTTGGGTGAGGTCACGATCGGGGGCGGTAGGCATGGCGTGGCTCAGGGTGGCGAGGGCGATCGCCTGGGCGGCGGGCATTTGGCCATAGGTAAAGACGGCGGGGACGGTTTCGGGTAATAACGGTTGCCACTGTTCCCAAATATAGGGACTGCCGTAGATGACCAAACCCCACAGGCAGTCCTGGTCTAGGAGGGTTTTGAGCCACTGTTCGATCGCCCCCTGGTTGGCCCCGGCGGACCCCAGGAAGGGATTGCCCCGCAGAAAAACCTGGAGCAAGGTCGGATGACGCAGATCGCCCAAGGGCTGGGGGGGACTGTTGCGATCGCACCAACGGGTTTGATACCCCCAAGCCTGGGGCAGGGCGATCGCGGGGGTCTGCATCCCCAAAAAGGGAGCCAAGAGCAGGTTATCCACCCAAATCAAGTTAAGGGCATCGGCGGGAACATTGTGGTGGATGCCCCTCACCCTAGCCCTCTCCCTGAGGGAGAGGGAATCAGAAGAAGGCAAAGTTTCCAAACTCCCCTCGCCCACTGGAAGCGGGGCCAGAGGCAAAGCTTCCAAACTCCCCTCGCCCACTGGAAGCGGGGCTAGAGGCAAAGCTTCCAAACTCCCCTCGCCCACTGGAAGCGGGGCCGGGGGTGAGGGCCACACCGCCATTGATTCCTGCAAAATTTCCCGGCATAACTCTTCCGCCTCCGGCGGGGCCACCGTTTCCAACTGCAACGAGGGCGTAGCTTCCCAGTCCCAACTGTGGCAAACGCTGGTGCCCTCCACGGGGGAGCAAACCGAAAGCTTGGCTCGCCAGAGCCGTTCTAGGGACTGGTGGATATGATCCTCTGGAATGCGACCCTGTTCGACGGCCTCGACGATCGCCGCGATCGCCCTGGGCGGATCCACCGGCATCAAAACCACATCGGCCCCCGCCTCCAAGGCCAAAATGGGCGCTTCCATTGCGCCGTAGTTCTGGGTAATGGCCTGCATCATCAAAGCATCGGTGACAATCACCCCCTCAAACCCCCACTGTTGCCGCAAAATCCCCGTCAAAACGGCATGGGAGAGGGTAGCGGGCCGGTAGAGGTCCAGGCTGGGGACTTGGAGATGGGCGGTCATAATGCTGGAAACTCCGGCGGCGATCGCCCGCTGAAAGGGCACCCATTCCAGGGTTTCCAGCCGATCGCGGCTGTGGGGCAGTTCCGGCAGTTCCAGATGGGAGTCGATCGCCGTATCGCCATGGCCGGGAAAATGCTTGGCCGTGGTCAAAACCCCCTGCCCCTGGCAACCCTCAATAAAGGCGGCAACCAAGTCCGCCACAATCTCCGGCGTTTCCCCAAAGGCCCGCACATTAATAACCGGGTTCTGGGGATTGTTATTGACATCAGCGACCGGGGCCAGCACCCAATTCAGGCCCAGCGCAACGGCTTCCTGGGCCGTCAGGCGACCAAAACGGCGGGCATAGTCCTGGGCGAGGGCCAGATCCCGGCGGGCGATCGCCCCCAAGGCCAAGGGCGGCGGCATCCAACTGGCCCCCGCAAAGCGCTGTCCCACCCCCTCTTCAATATCAGCGGCCAGCAACAGCGGAATTTCGGCCCACTCCTGCAACTGCTGGGTCCGCAACGCCAATTCTGGCCCACTGCCGCCCAACAAAATTACGCCCCCAACCCCAAGATCGGCAATCCAGTGGCGCAGGGTCGCGGCGGGGGGTTCCCATTGGGGATAGCGAATTTGGGAGTCGAACCAATGGCCAGAGGCCCGAACCACCACCAATTGCGCCACCTGTTGGGCAAGGCTGAGGTGGCTCCAGTCGGGCAAAATCGGTTTCCAAACCATTGGAATTTCAGGCTCCTCTGAACAGAATGACGGGGGCGATCGGGATAGGGAACCAGAACATTATCCCTCGTTCCCACGCTTATCCCTCGTTCCCACGCTCCGGCGTGGGAATGCCCCCTCAGACGCTCCAGCGTCCAGTCCTCTGTCTCTCCCCAGGAGAGGGCGCTGGAGCGCCCACAAGGAGTTCCCACGCAGAGCATGGGAACCAGAAGCAGGAGTTCCCACGCAGAGCATGGGAACCAGAAAGAAGAATCTGAAAAATCCCCCCCACGATCGCCCCAAGCGACCCAAACAACGATATAGTCGCTAAGGGGCTTCTGAACCCCATTACGGTTCTGGTTTTCCCCACAGCCCTTCCCCCCCCAGCCTCTAGCCCCCATCGCCCCGTTTCCCAGTCATGCCCTCTGTCTTAACCGTGGATAGTTCTGAACTACGCGAAGCTTTATTTTCTGAGTCGGAAAAACGTCAAGTACAGGCGATCGAGACCCTATTGGAGAACCCCAGCGAGTTAGGGGAGCCAGCACGGGCAGAGCATTGGGCACTGCTCCAAGAGTATCTCCTGACCTTTAAGGAGCAGCCGGTCAACTGGCGGGGGGGCAAGGTGTTCCGGACCCTGTGGCAACAGGCAACCCCCGCCATTCAGGATTTTATTGAGCAGAATTTTGGGGAAGGCTTTGTACCGCTCCAGTCCGATCGGGACGTGGATTACAGCCCGATCGAAGCCGCCCTCTTAGATGAAGCCTACGAAATTGCCGATCGGCTCACCCTCCAGAAAATGTGCGAACTGGCCGGAGAAGGGGCCGTTCAACGCAAGTGGGTTTATTTTTCTGAGGTGAACCAGTTCCCGATCGCCGACATGAAAACCTTGGATACCCTCTGGTTGGTCTACTCCGAAGGCAAATTTGGCTTTTCCGTCCAGCGGGACATGTGGATCGGGGTGGGCAAAGTTTGGGAAAAACTCTGGCCCAAGATGGGCTGGAAGTCGGGCAATATTTGGACCCGCTGGCCCGGTGGCTTTACCTGGAACCTCTCGGCCCCGCGCGGCCACCTGCCCCTCACCAACCAACTGCGGGGCGTGCGGGTCATGGATTCCCTGATGAATCACCCCGCCTTTAGCGCCGAGTCCTAACCGTCCATCGGTCCTCACCGTCCCACCGTCCAGACGATCGCAAGTTTCTACCTCAACCCAAACCATGGCTCCCCCCAGTGCTGTGCAGATTTTAGACGTGGATGCACCCCTGCCAACGGGAGCCACTGAACCGCCTCGACAGCCCCAGTGGTCCGATACCTTGGCCTATATCGCCAACCCCGATCGCTTCTGTCGCACCAACCTGCAAAAATACGGCCCCATCTTTAAAACCAGCGTTTTTGGCGGCACCACGGTTTTTGTCGGCTCCCCCGCCGCCGTGGAAATGGCCTTAAACGGGGATAACCACTACGCCGAAATTGGGCTACCGCCAACCACAACCGAGATGTTTGGCCCCTATAGCCTCTTCCAGCGGCCCGATCTGCACCGGGAGCGCAAAAGCGCCCTCAGCCCCGGTTTTTCTGGCCCCATGCTGGGGAACTACGTCCCAACCCTGCACAAAATTGTTGCCCAGGGACTAGACGCTTGGGCAACCACCACCACCCTGGCCCTGTTTCCGGCAGTGGAACGCCTCTGCTTTACCACTCTGGTGCCGATTCTGCTGGGGCTGGAGATTCATCAGGGCAACCGTGCCCTCGCGGGGCTACCGATCGCCACGGTCCAAGACCTCAAACAGTGCTATAAGACTTTTTTTGATGGATTTTATGGCCTGGTGCCCTGGAAATCGCCCCTAACGGTCTTTGGGCGTGGCCTACGGGCTAGGGCGCAGCTTTTGGACTTTATGGCGGCGGTGGTGCAACGGCGGCGCTCCCCAGCGGAGGCGATCCCCAACCCGATCGCAGGCCCCCGCGACTTTCTTGGCATGATGCTGGCCAGCCAGCAGCAAGACCCCAACAGCATTTTTGAGGATGCCCTGATTCAGAACCAATGCCTCCTGCAACTGTGGGCTTCCCATTATGAAATTAGCGGTCTCGTCTCGTCCTGGATCTACCAAGTTAGCCAAGATCCTGAGGTGATCGCCCAGTTACGGGCCGACATCGCCAACGTCCTCCCCCCCGCAACCGATCTCGCCACCCTCTCCCTGGAAGACCTCAAACGCTTGCCCTACCTTGAAGCGACCTTGAAGGAAACCCTGCGGATTTTGCCCCCCACCTCCACCGCCAATCGCCGCCTCACCCGATCGGTCTGCCTCGATGGCGTGCTCTATCGCCAAGGTTGGGTGCTCATTGCCGAGCCGCGTTTGGCCCATGCCCTCCCGGATAATTTTCCCGACCCCGATCGCTTTGATCCCCAGCGCTTCTTAGGGGAGCAAACACCGGGGGGTCGCTATGGTTATATTCCCTTTGGGGGCGGAGTCCATGCCTGCCTCGGTGCCCAACTCGCCCTCACCTTTGCCAAACTTTTTGCCCTACACCTGCTCCAGCGCTTTTCCTGGGAAGCCCCTGCCAACCCGCCCTTTGTCCAGTTTCCCCTCAAGCGTATCCAAGACACCTACACCGTCCACCTCCGCCTCCTCTAGCCGCGATCGGTCCCTCACACCAAAAAATACCTGCGATCGGGCAGGGTTTAAGGAAATTCTCCAGCCCCTAGGGGGTTTCTTGGCCGTAGGCTTGCCACGCCAATTCTGCTAAACCGGAAATAATCGCCGCCGCCACCACTGCACTGCCCTTGCGGCCTTGGGTCCGAATATGGGGAATCAGGGAATCCCGCAGCCGCTCCTTGGCCACATCCACATCAATAAATCCGGCGGGAGTGCCCACCACCAAGGCGGGACGAATAATTTCTTCTTCAATTAGCTCAGAAAGGACCGTTAGCGCCGTTTGGGACTGCCCCACCACAAAAATACCTTCAGGATAGCGACGGGCGAGGGTTTCCATGCCCCAAGCCGCTTTAGTTTTGTCCTTCTGGGGCCGGGTAATGGCCTCGGTGCTGCAATAGACGGGGTTGGCAAAGGTGGACTGGATAATGGGCATAATGGCGACCTGGACCATGGGCACATCCACAATGATGGTGCTACGGGCCGCCAAGGCCGCTGCGCCCGACTGAAGGGATTGGTCCGAAAAACTAATCAGGGATTTATATTCAAAATCTGCCGTTGCATAGATGACCCGGCGCACGATCTCATATTCGGATGGAGAGAAGACGTAAGGCCCAATCTCTTGATCGATGATGGCCAGACTCTGGGCATCTGTAATATGCCATTCCATAGGAGATCCTTGGGGCAGTGTAGAGGTCATGTTACAGCTTATCAGGTCTTTCCCTGGAACAACCCCCAGACCGGCGATCGTCCCCCCTGCCCTTCTAGACTTCCCAATTTACTCCTCAACCCGATCGGCTTCGGCCAGCGCAGCCTCACTATTTTGGCGATACATCCGCACCCGATCCTGGGCAGTGGTGTAGCGGGGATCCGACTCCGGCACCGCCGCCATCCAGTCCGATGCCTGTTGCCACTGGGACGCTAAGGTCAGCCAATCGCCCCGACTGCTGGCCTCCTTGCCCGCTGCAACGCTTTGCTCAGCAAGGCGCACCGCTTGGACAAAGGGATCGGGCTGCTCGACAACGGGGGTGGGGGTAGGGGCGGGACTGGGGTCCGGGCTAGGGACGGGGGGCACGGGATTGGCGGCATCCTGGGGGGCACCCGTCACTTCGGTAACCTCTGGGTCCGGCGCAAGTTGGACCCACACCCAACGCACCCCCAAGCCCAAGCCCAACACCAAGCTCCCCAAGCCTAGAGCAATGCTTCCCCACTGGATCAGTTGGCGACGTTTGCGGCGACGATCGCCGCTGAGCCAGTCCTGTTGCAGATCGATCGTCGATCGCTGCTGTTGTTGGTGTTGCCACTGCCGGACCCAGCGCTGCAACAGATGGGGCTGCTTCAGCGCGATCCGTTGCGACCACAGGAGGTTGGGGTTGGTGCCTTGGCGAATTTCCTGGAGCCAGAGGCTTTGGTGTTCTTGGCGAGGGCGGCTGTAGATCTGAACGGTGTGGAAGTTGGGGGGCGAGATGGTTTCCAGGATCTGTTGCACCGAGGGAATCACCACCTCGGCCTCTAGGGCTTGGGCAGTGGGGGCTTCGCACAGCAAATGCAACACTCGCCCCTCTAAAACGGCACGGGTTCGCACCCCTTGGCCCATCAACGACTCATTCAACAGTTGCAAAATGGCGGTGATACTCCCCTGCTCCGCTTGGGTAATCACCTTACGGCTCATCTCCACGACTTCAACACCGGAGGTATCAATGCGCTGGACGAATTCAGCGGCCTCCCGGTCTTGGTTGTCCATTCCGTCCAAAATGTCTTTCATCCCCGACATGGTGAGTCTCTTGCCCTAGATGCGGATCCCCAGCGCCTAACGCGGCCCGAGGGTGAAATGGGAACGGGCTTGATTGCGACCCCAGCCAACCCACGCCAAGCCTTCCTGGGTTCCGATCCACAGTTTGTTGCCCGTATTCGGAGCCAAGGCCATGACATTGCTGGAGGGCAGATCAAGAATTTGGTCTTCGATCGCTCCATTATAGGGGTTCAGCAGAAAGACTCCGCTATCGCTGCCCACCCAGAGGCGATCGCGCTCGGTATCAAACCGTAAGCTGGTGATATTGCGCCCCCGCAGGGAATCCACCACCCGGTAAATGCGGCCCGTGCGCGGGTTCAGCACCGACAGCCCCGCCGGAGTGCCCACCCAGAGCGACTCAAAGCGATCGGCCACCAAGGCTTGCACCATCTGCCCCGGCACATCGGACACCGTTTGGAGGATATAGGCGCTGGCCGTATCCACCTGCACCAGCCCCTCCAGGGTACCCACCCACAGTTGCCCCTGCTGATCCAAGCTCAGGACATTGGCACTGACCCCCGGTAGCTTTTGTAGGGTGGTCATCAGCAGCCCCTGATCGGGACTAATTAAGGACAGCCCCCGATCGCTGCCCACCCAAAGATAACCCCGCCGATCCACCAACAGCGACAAAACCCGGTTTGACGGCAACGTAAAGTTTTGGGCCGTCACTTCCGCCGTGCGCAAATTGACCCGCTTAATGCCCTCATAGGTGCCCACCCAGAGGCGATGGGACTTGTCTTCGGCGAGGGCACCGACGATCGTATTGGGCAGATTCACCACCGACAGCACCCGCCCGGTGTGGGGATCGAGACGGGCCACCCCCTGCCACGACGCAGCCCACAGATTGCCCTCATGGTCCGTTTGCAGGGCAGAAATACGATAGTCGGGGTTTAGGGTTTGTTCTTCGGCGGTTTCCCGTTGGCTGGGCAGGGGATCAATCCCGGCGGGGGGCGGAGCCAGGGGATAGGCCGGAGCGGGTTGCTCTAGGGTTTGGGTCCAGGCCGGGGTCGTCATCCCCAAGGCCACCATCCCTAGGGTTGTCCCCAACATCAAGGCCAGACGGCTCAGCCGGGGGCTGAACCCCAACGCGCCGAGGGGGGATCGTTTCGTGTGACTAACCATGGTATCTCTACCTCTGTGGACAATGGATGGGGCGGGGACGGGGGCGCTGGAAAGCAGATGACGGGAGAGAGTCCCTGACAGGATAGACCGGGTTAAAGCGGGGGGATAAATCTGGGGGATGAATCGGGGGGATGAATCGACTGGAGTATACAACATCCCACCCCAAACGACCTCCCCTCTGCCCCCGCTGGCCCCAAAACCCACCCAACTCCCCGATCCCATCCCGCCAAATCCCCCGGTCTTGCTCCCCCCGATCGCCCGCTCCTATAGGACAATGGGGGAAATCGTGCCCTCCTCCTTCCCATGTCCCACCCCCTTTATGTGGCCTTTATTTGGCACCAACATCAGCCCCTCTACACGGCTCCCTGCAACCTTAAGCTGGACCAACAGGGGGAAGGGCCAAAGCCAAGTCCTAGCGCAGGGGGCGATCGCCACGGCCCCAACCCCCGTCAAGCCCCCAATCTCCGCCTCCCCTGGGTCCGGCTCCATGGCACCAAAGACTACCTCGACCTGGTGCTGCTGCTCCAACAGTTTCCTGACCTGCACCAAACCGTTAACTTTGTCCCCTCCCTAATCCTTCAACTGGAAGCCTACGCCCAGGGCCGCGCCCTCGACCCCTACCTAGCCCTCAGTCTCCAGTCCGTTAAAACCCTGACCCAGGCCCAAAAAACCTTCATTATTGACCACTTCTTTGATGCCAATCACCGCACCCTCATCGCCCCCCACCGCCGCTACCAGGAACTCTATACCCAGCGCCAAGACCAGGGCAACCGCTGGTGCCTAGACCACTGGACCAATGCCGACTATGGGGATTTGTTGGCGTGGCATAACCTGGCCTGGATTGATCCGATCTTTTGGTCTGATCCAGAAATTGAGTCTTGGTTGGAGCAGGGACGGGGCTTTACCCTGGCCGATCGCCAGCGCATTTGGGCCAAACAGCGGGAAATCATCAGCCGCATCATCCCCCAACACCAGGTCATGCAAGAACAGGGCCAACTGGAACTCACCACCAGCCCCTATACTCATCCGATTTTGCCCCTCCTGGCCGATAATACGTCGGGTTTGGTCGCCGTTCCCCAAATGACTCTCCCCCCCGAAGCCTTCCGCTGGCCAGAGGATCTCGAACGCCAACTGCGCAAAGGCTGGACCATCTACCAGGACTATTTCCAGCGCAATCCCCTGGGGCTGTGGCCCTCCGAGCAAGCCGTTAGCCCCGCCATCCTAGACAACGTGGCCCGTCAGGGCTTCCGCTGGCTCTGCTCCGACGAGGCCGTGCTGGGCCAAACCCTTCAGCACTACTTCCACCGCGACAGCCAAGGCTTTGTCCGCCAGCCAGAGTTCCTCTACCGCCCCTACCGCATCAGTACAGCGGCGGGGGACTTGTCCATGGTTTTCCGCGATCGTCACCTGTCCGACTTAATCGGCTTCACCTACAGCGCCATGACCGCCAACCAAGCCGCCTCGGACTTGGTGGAACACCTCCAGGGCATTGCCCACAACCTCAAAAGCAACCAACCCACGGGGGGCAGCAGCCTAGAGAGTCCTTGGTTGGTGACGATCGCCCTCGACGGGGAAAATTGCTGGGAGTTTTATCACCAAGATGGACGGCCTTTCCTGGAAACCCTCTACCAAACCCTCAGCCATGAGCCTCGGATCCAACTGGTCACCGTCTCGGAATTCCTAGAGCGCTTCCCCCCCAGCGCCAGCCTCAGCGCCGCCCACCTCCACAGCGGCTCCTGGGTCGATGCCAGCTTCAGCACCTGGATCGGCGACCCCATTAAAAACAAAGCCTGGGAACTGCTCACCGCCGCCCGTCAAGTTTTGGCCCAACATCCCGAAGCCACGGAAACAACCAACCCCGCAGCCTGGGAAGCCTTGGATGCAGCGGAGGGATCGGACTGGTTCTGGTGGTTTGGGGAAGGCCATTCCTCCAACCAAGATGCCATTTTCGATCAGCTCTTCCGGGAGCACTTGGCCACGCTCTACCAAGCCCTAGGGGAACCGGTGCCGGAGGTTTTGCAGTTTCCCCTCGATCGCTACGACAAAAGCAGCGATCACCAGCCCCAAAACTTTATTCACCCCATCATCGACGGGCGGCGGGATGACAACAACTGGGATGCCGCCGGTCGCCTAGAGTTGGGGGGCAGTTGGGGCACCATGCACCGGGCCAGCGCCATTCAGCGGCTCTGGTATGGGGTCGATCAGAATTACCTGTATTTGCGGCTGGATGTGCTAGCGGGGGTTAAGCCGGGAATCGACTGCCCGCCGGAGTTGCACTTGTTCTGCTTCTATCCCGATCGCACCGGCCACAACAGCCCCATCCCCCTCGCCAACCTCCCCAACCAAGCCCCCCTCAACTACCTCTACCGCCACCACCTCAAAATTCACCTCCTCTACCAGTCCGTGCGCTTCCTCGAAGCCGTAGAATATTCCCTCTGGCAACCCCGCATTAGCTACGCCAAGGTTGCGGTGGATGAGTGCATAGAACTGGCTGTCCCCTGGCGGGATTTGGAGGTTGGGGCAGATTGGTCCCTGTCTTTGGTGTTAGTCCTGGCCCGCAATGGTCAGTTTCAAAACTATTTGCCCGAAGATCAGCTCCTAACCCTGCGGGTTCCCCCTGGGAATGTCTGAAAAAGGACTGCAAGGAGATTGGGGTACCCCATCAGCCTCTGCTACCGTTGCTGTGCTACCGTTATCAGGGGTTGGCGAGAGTCCTCCAGCTTGCCCCGTCAGACTGATCCTTCATAACTGATCCTTCATCAAGAGAGA
>JBMTWK010000059.1:0-10833 GCA_049452395.1 Prochlorothrix sp.
TGGGGCAAGGTCAGCATTTGTCCCTGACCCCACCCCAAACCGCGCTCAACCTTAGTGCTCGTAGGGGCCGTGGTTGAGGAACTCATACTCCACATTGACCACAGGAGTGGGGTTGAGATCAATGGGTTCAATGCGGTCCTCTTGGACAAAGCCAATCACCCCATAGGAGGGCAGGTAGAAGGAGAGTTGGTAGTCCTCCGACTCCATGTATTCGGGGTTATGGCCCCCGCCGCCATACTCCGGCTTGTCGCTGTCGATGCCCAGGCGGAAGGTTGCTTCCTTGGGAGCCACAGGGATCTTGTAGCCATCAAAGGACCGATCGCCCAGGTTCACCACGGCATAGACCCGCTGACCCGTCGAGAAGTCAATGCGCTCAAACTCAACGATCTTGTTATCGTGGTCAATCCAGCGCACCATGTTGCGGTGCATATTGTGGGGCGCAAAGGCAGGTTGGCTAGTGAAGAAGTCCTTCATCTCCGACTGAAGATTGACGATCTCCTGCACATTCTTGTACTGGAGGCGGGGCCAGTCAATGGGAGAGTTCTGGTTCAGGTTACCGTTTTGCAGGGTCCACAACTGGAACATATCCAGATAGTAGGAGCTAGCAAACATATTCAACGCCGACCAGGATTGAATCTTGCGGTTGTGGAAGTCGCCCCCGTTGATGGCATCCACCAGGTAGCGGCCTCGGGTTTGGAAGGGGTTACCGGGGTTGGCAAACTCGTCGTGGTTACCGGGGTAGTAGAGCAACGCACGGGGCCAGTCCTGGTTCAGCATGAAGTCTAAGCGCCAAGTGTCGATCTCATCGGTGTACTTCATGAGATCTTCCGTAAACCAGAGGTAGAAGCGATCGCTGTAGGTTGTGGTTAAACCCGCGCCGCCATACTCATTGGCCCGGTTCAGCCAGGGGTCGCCGAAGTAACCTTCCCCAATGACCACAGCTCCCGGACGGTAGTCGTGGACGGCATCGGTGATTTCCCGCAGCAAATCCCGACCGTAGGGTTCGTAGTCAATCCCGTTCACGTTGTCTAAACGCAGACCATCAAAGCCATAGTTCAGAACGTTGTTCAGGGCCGCATCAATAATGTTGTGGCGAATTTCGTCGGAGTAGGTGAAGCGACGGGTTCCCCACTCGGTCCAGGGACCACCGTAGAGTTCCCAACCATCTTGGCGGTGGTACTTGGAGTAACCCACAGCCCCAAACTCACGCGGCTCATTGTTACCGTGGTCCGAGTAGTGGCTGTAGACCACATCCAGCACCACACCAACGTTGGACTGGTGGAAGGCGTTGACCATGCGGCGCAACTCGTCAGGGCTACCAAAGTCGGCATGTTTGCCGTAGTAGTTGATAATTTGGTAGCTGTAGCGCCAGTCGGGGAAATATTCCGCATCCGGTTCCCAGAAGTCCACATGGGTATCTAGGGGCATAAACTGGACGGCATTGTAGCCAACCTCTGCCAGTTTCTCCGGTAAGCCACATTCCCCAACAAAGGTATAGAGGTGATCGATCGCCTCAGAACCCATTTGCCCATAGAAGGGAGAGTCTGGGTTTTGGCAGGTCCACTTCAGGGCTAAGGAAACAATATCGGTTTCCAAAATCGAGAGGGACTTGGCCCGCAGGTCGATCGGGGGCGCTAACTCCTCCGCCGGAATGGGTTCGGGCTTCCAGATCACCGCATTGATGGTTTTGTCGTCGTAGCGGTTGTTGTAGAAGCGACGGTTAAAGGCAGGGGTCGAAAAGAGCGGAGCAGTCAGATCGAGGCGCTGGTCTCCATTTTGGTCCACCAGCCGGTACTGCATTTTGTGGTACTGCCCTGGGGGTAGGGTCAGTTCATGGATGGTCGGATTGCTGGCCGTGGGCTGAAGCTCATAGGCGGCCAAATCCACATCGCGACCCCAGTTATTGAAGTCTCCAATTAAACGCAGACGATCGCGATCGTTGCCGACAAAGATCCGAAAGGTAATGGAATTATCGTCGTTGAAGCGAACCCCAGCCTCTGGCTCAAAGGTAGAGGGATCGCGCTCCGGCTCCTGCTCTAGCAGTTCTACCGCTGCGAGGTGGAGCTGATCCACATCGGGGCTGACAATATATTGATTGCGAACTTTAGCCGGTGGTCCTGCCTCCTGGGATTCAGGTGCACTGTCCAGAGCAACGGCTTGTTGATCAAAATTAGCGGCATCGCGGTTGTCATAACCATAGGCCGGTTGCGACGCAGTGAGATACTGCCATGCCCGGTTAATGTAGCGAGAGATAAGGTCCCGGCCCGTGGCAACCTGCTGGCGCAACACCGCCCAAACTTGTTGGAGAGACAGGGGAGCATCGGCAAGCTCCGAGAGGGTTGCCGCTTCTGGTTCTAGCACCCCTTCTAGGGCCGCTAAATCCACCACCGTACCCGTGGGGGCATCCATCACGGTATTGGCAACCATTTGGAAACCGGGCAAAGATGGGGCAACCTGTTGGCTGCGGGGAATGAGAACACTGGAAGTCCAAGGCCCCTCTTCCCCGTCACGCTGATCCACGTTAGCCGATGCAATCTGCTGCTCAGCCACGGTTTCAGCCGTATGGGGGGGGGCCTCGGCTACGGTAGACGTGCCCTGAAGATCAGGTGTCGTCACCATCAAGTTGTAGGCTAAAAGTAGCTCAAAGATACTCATATCAAAAAGACTTAGGGATCTAAACGAACTAGCAGGTCAGACTTCTAAACCCTGTCAGGAACCGCTTAACCCATCCTGAAATCTAGAGATTCCGAGAAGTAGGCCGTCACAAGCGACGAATGAAAGGATTCAGTCGGCCACCCAGTTTACCTACAGGAAACGAACAACACCCTGAACGGAATCTAAGCTTGACGGTGGAGCGCGTCCCTATCGAGACAGGGCAACCCCTCATCTATTGGAACTTAGTTCAGAGCACAAAACTTCCCGCAGGTGCGAACTTAGAGCGCAAGGCTCAGAAAGCAAAAACCCAAGCAATTTTTGGCAAGAAGCTTAAAAACCACCCAGAAAGTACGGGATCTTCCAAAACGGAGCGGCTAACTCCGGGCCGTTGGATGACAAAGAACCTCGTGTGCACTGTTTAACTTCAGACAAAAGAAGTAAAAACTTGCCTAGATTGAGGCTTGCTGAACGGCAGTTACAGTGCTTCGGAAGACTTTGACCCCCTAGCCTCTGGTTCCTAAGGATCTCCAAAATCTCAATCAGTTGCTGTATCAACCGAAACGGACTGGAGAGGAAAGAGACAGTTTTGCGGACAAATCTTGCGGGATATCTGTTTCCCAATAAGAGTGGCGCAAATTCTGGGAACCGAGAGCGGGCGCACAAAAGGAGGCGCACCGGGGAATCAAAAAACGTGACTTTCATCTTGGGGGCTGGATCAGCTTGCGAGCAAAACAGACTTGGAGACAAAGGATGCTGAGCTAGGGATCCAAGAGAGAGTTGATTAAAGCGTAGGCGCACTCCTTACCACACACGCCACTGCGTCCAGGTGTTGAGCTGACCTACTGTTCAGTTCTTAAGGGTTAGGGAAGCTGAAGTTTGATCAAGCAATATTAATTTATATTAAGTATGCGTTGATATACCTACTCCGTCAAGTCCTAGGGTCATCCTGATTGGGGAAGTGTTGGGCCAGAGTTGGGGGACTCCCTCAACAACAAAACCCCTCGATCGCCCAGGGGAATTGAGGGGATCCAAGCCACAGTTGCAGAAAAAAAGGCAGCAACGGGCTGATCCCACCAAGGGCTAGGTTGGAGGGTTGCCAAGATGAGATGCACCCAATTGACAAGACTGGGGGGTTTAGTTAAGGGCTTAAGAACCTTTTTGAGGGTTTCTCAGCTAATCTCTTGTTTGCAACCCCCTAGAACGATATCTTCAAAGGGGAAGTAACTTTTTGTAATGGTAGGGGCATGGTGTATGAACCCCCTAGATCACCACATTTCTCCTGCTCACGTCTGAACCGGGGTGGGTGGCAATTTGGCCCCCGATCGGTTCCCCTAGATTGTGGTTTCTCGCCTTCGTTCTCGCACTGGAGTCCCGACCCTCGACGTATGACAAGTATTCAGTCTGAGCTATTGCGATCGGTTCAACGGCTCTTACCCCGAGGTAAACTCTCCGCATCCGCACCGGTCTCAGCTAGCCCACTCCCAGACTCCCCCGACGGGCCATCCTATCGGCCCCAGTACCTGACCCACGTCAGCCAGGTTTATCCCGATGGACGGGTCGATTTAGCCATTTCCGTCTATTTTCCACGGCTGAGCCTCAAGGGCATTGGCGACCCCACCCAAACCCAAGATGTCGCGATTCAAGTGCAGGTAGAAGCGGGGCCGTGGCACTTCCTCAGTCCGCCCCAGAGCGATCAACCCTGCTGGACTGCGACCCTCACC
This sequence comes from Prochlorothrix sp., assembly GCA_049452395.1. Taxonomy (GTDB): domain Bacteria; phylum Cyanobacteriota; class Cyanobacteriia; order Prochlorotrichales; family Prochlorotrichaceae; genus Prochlorothrix. The sequence goes on from JBMTWK010000059.1 coordinate 4,377, forward strand.
CAGGTGCCGGAGGCCAGTGCCCTCCATTTCCGCTATCGGGATCCCGCTGGAACCTGGCAACCCTTTGCCCCCCTCACGGATCTAGAGAGCTTCTATGGCACCACCTATGTGCCCAGTGTGGCTTACCAGTGGGAAAATCAGCCCCCCCGCTACGATCACGCCAAAGTCTTGCTGGAAACGACCCTAGAGGGTCTTTTAGCAGGCTATAAGGGCGGTAAGTTTGCGGCGCGGGACTTGGAGGAGCTATTGCAGGGATCCGTGGCCGATCGCATCCTTAAAACCGACATTCCCGGACAACTGGCCACTTGGAATATTGATGAGGTCATGGTGCCGGTTTGTGCCTCCGTGGCTAACCGTTCCCATCTAGACCCTAAATTTAATTATCTCACCTATAACTTTATCGAAACTGACTGGCAGATTGGCAACACGGCTGCCTTTAAGAAACTCGTCGATCGGTTTTATGCCCATAACATCCAACTGATTCCCGACCTCATCTTTGCCCACCAAGTTCGGACTCCCTTTGCCGGATCCCTCGATCAAATCCAAGATCCCCAGAGCGGGATGCCGGTCTTTGTGGATCCCGATCCCTTTTTGTTCCGGGACTACGGCACCTGGATGCTCAACCTCGCCGAACCCAATTTCCGCAAGCTCCTCGCCGAAAAGATCGTCACCTTTGCCCAGAAGTACCACCTTAAGGTGCTGCGCATTGACTATGTAGATGGCCTGATTCTCCAGTACTCCAACCGCAACCAAAACTATGCGGAGCAGTTTATTCGAGAACTGAAGGCCGCCCTCCGGGAGCATTGCCCCGATGTGGTTACCCTGGGAGAAACCTTTGAAGTAGCGGGAAATCCGGCGGTTCAGGACTTTATTGATGTTTTTTATGCGCCGATCGGCTTCACGATCGTCGAAGAACTCTATAAGCCCCCCTCCCAAATGGAGCGGCCCCTCTATCCCAGCATGGATGTCCTCGCCGGTCATGCCCACCAAGTGTTGCAATCGCAACGGCGAGAAGCCTACTACGCCCAGCTTCACGATGAAACCTGGTACTGCCAGCACATTGTCCAGGGTCGCCCCTATGTGCCCTGGGCCTACGGCGGCAATCCGGGCCAATTAGCCAAAAACCAAGGCGAAGAACTAGTGGCCATGGAGCGGCTGGAGCCGACCCAATTGCTGGACTTTGTGCGGCGTACCGTGCGCAATGCCGAAGCCCTCACCATGTTTTTGGCCAACCTCCGTTATATGTTTGTGCCCAGCGTCGATGCCCTCAGTTTGGGCTGCTTGGACGACCCCGATCAGTGGAAAGTGGCCTGGGCAGGGCTAACCCCCAACCAGTTGGCAGCCTGGGAAGCCACAGGGCTAGATGCGGCGGAGATTTTGCGCCAACACCAACAACATCGCCGGGATTTAGTCACCCTACGCGGTCTATTCCGGCAATACACCAAGGTAGATGAGTCCACGTACCAGCCCTTGGTCAAGATTGAGGTGAACCACCATGATTCTTCGGCCTCCCTTTTGAGTTTGTTTCGGTTAAACCCGACCCAACTGCAAGACTCGCTGCTGGTCATTTTCAATTTCGGAGCCACAACCTTCCAGGGGGCCGAAACCTACGAGGTACCGGTGCCAGAGGGCTTTGATGGGCACTGGGCAGTTCTGTTTGATGGCGACTGGAACGGCAATCCCCAGAATCCCCAACGGCCCCAGGGCTATGCGGCGGAAACCTTACTGGAGAGCGTGCAGGGACTGTATTCCAACCGATCGGCGGTTCTCCGGTTAGAAATTGGAGCCAGGAGCCTCTTGGTGCTGAATTATCGAGGAGGAAAGTAATTTTGATGCTATCGCTGTTGCTGGAGCCGGGATCCCCTGCCTCTATGTCCCTATTCGCCCTATTTTCCATTAACTCCATGGGATTGCGCTACGGCATGAGCAAGCTGTGCCAAATCCTGATTCCCCTCCTGGGCTATATCTTGATTCGGGATCTGCTGATCCAGGGCTTCCTCCTGCGCCAGCCCGCTGTTCAAGCCCTACTGCAACGCCTCCAAAACACGCAAACCTTTCAACGCTGGCAGGGCGACTTACCCCAATTTTTTGACCAGACCCTGGGGTTAATGGCCTGGAAAATTGGCTGCGATCTGGGATTTTTCCTGATTGTCGATGCCCTAGGGCCGTGGGAGCGCGCCTTTACCTGGTCTGGCTTGCTCCCCTATACGCTCATCCAATATTTCTTCTATTACCTCGTGGGACGGCGAATGCTCATTGAGGGAGCGCTCAATCCCTTTCAGCCCCGCCCCACAACTCTACCCCCAGTCCAGCGCCCCAACCTCAGCCATCGCCTGCTGTCCAAGTATCTCCACGAGGACGTTAACGTCACCAGCGAGCATATCCCCCTCCGGCAGGTGTTCCTCAAGCCCGTGGTGGACTATGGCGGATTAGTGGCCAGTTGGTCCTTTTATACCGTGGGGATTTTTTACTCCCAGTCCGGGGAAATGACCCTAGCGCCCGTGATTCACTTTGGCTTCTTCCAGATGCTCACCTTCTACCTAGTGAACACCTACGGCTATATTTTGGGCTATAACCTGGGGGAATTGCTCTATTTACGGCTTTCTGAGCTGGATGAGCAGGTTAGCCAGTGGAGACGGTCCCAGGCACAGATTTTGCCCCGATCGGACAAAGACCTACGCAGCCAAGTCTTTTGGAGCGTTAACGATCGCCTCAGCAGTTTAAGAGAGCAGTTCCAAACCCTCAAATACACGCAACTTCAGCCGGTTTTTGCCTTCTTCGATCGCTATGGCTTGAATTTGCGCTGGTTACTCTCTGCCTCAGGGGGGGTCTTCTGTGTGATTCTGGTTGCTCCCAGTTGGTCCCACACACTGCTTGATTTGGGTAAGAGTGCCGATCACGTCTTGTTTCAGGTGGCAGGACATATCAATAGCAACCAGGTGGAACAGGTCGAACAAGCGATTCATCCCGTGGCGCTCCCGGCCTCAGAGCAAGTGATTACTGGGTTTCCAGAGGCTTGGGCCGCCCTATACCAGGGCGAGTTACCTGCGGCTGAGGAATTGGCCCTCAATGCGCCCCTCTCCCTCTCCTCCCCCGTTTCTGCCCCACCCTTAAGTCCCTAAACTCCACTACCTTAGGAGCTTCCATCGCGGCGGTGATCCAGCTCGATTGGCAGAATCTGGACACAATCTTGTCACAGTCTTGGAGCAATTCGCCCGAATCTGAAGCAGGGGGGTCGGCTCTGCCCCCCCTGAGACTGCACTGACCCTCCCTTATCCTTCAGTCCCTAGAAACCAAGCAGACTGTTCAAGTTTTTGATTTTATCCAAGCTTAAACATAATTAAAACTGTAAAAATGGTCCATCAACCCCGAAATACTTGGATTTCTGCTATACTCACCTGCCTGAGTTGTCTTGTCCTCGCCCTCGGTGGCCTTTGGCCCGGAGTTTCGGATTGGGCAACAGCGGCCCCCGGCCCTGACCCTTCTGACCCAGTGGCGACCAACACCCTCGCCGATCGCGTCCCCGGCAACCTCGGCAATGATGTCTTGTATTACATCGTGGTCGATCGCTTCCTAGATGGAAATTCCGACAATAATATCCCAGATTTTGCCTTTGAAAGCACAGAGACGGCTGAAGATACGGCTGATGCTCGCTACAACGCCATGAATCGGCTGCTGTTGCAGCATATGTACGACCCTAGCCATCGCTTTATGGGAATGTACTGGGGCGGTGACCTAGAGGGCGTGATTCAGCGGCTGGACTATCTCAAGGATTTGGGCATCACCAAGCTGGTCCTGTCCCCCATTCAGGACAACGCCAATGGCCTCTTTTATCATCCGGATATTAATAACTATCTCCACGATCAAAAGGGAGCCACGATCGAGGATGACTTTTATCGCCATATCTCCACGGCTTACCATGGCTACTGGACCAAGGACTGGTTCGAGATTGATGAGCATTTACGCAATGGGGAAGACCAAGCAACCGATCGCTATACCGTCTTCCGCCGCCTCCTAAACGAAGCGGGCAAGCGGGGTTTGGGCGTAGTGCTGGACTTAACCATGAACCAAACCTCACCGGGCCATATTTCCACGGAAAAGCCGGAATTAGGGGCCGGGGGTTTTCTTTTTGGTGAGTCTTGGTTTGCCGACAATGGCGATGTCTACCGCCATGGCCAGCGGGTTGGACTGCACTGGAATCCCCGAACAGGAGAGCGCGATCCAGACCATTGGTTCCACCCACCCCAAATTATCTGGGATTTTGACACCGCAACCGAAAAATTACTCGAAGATGGCCAAATTAGCGGCGGGATGCCCGACTTAGATCAGTCCCAGCCCCAGGTTGAGCAGTATTTCTTGGACGCGACTCGGTTTTGGTTGACCTTTAATCAAGAAAGCTATCCCATTGCCGGATTCCGTTTAGATGCCGTCAAGCACGTTAATGTTTCCTTTTGGAACAAATTCGAGCAACTCGTCCACGAAATCAACCCCAATGCCGTCCTTTTGGGCGAATTCTTTGGCGGAGGTTATCGCCTAGAACCCAGTATTCGCTTTCTCAAGAAGACCGACTACATTACCCAGTACGATTTCAACTTTAGCGAGGCGATTCGGCGCTTTTTCGCCCACGATCGCGGTTGGGATGGCCGGAGCTATGTGCTGCAAGAAATTACCCAGGGCCGCAATGGGCAGTACTATAACGCCAACCCCCTCGAACGGCTGTGGCACCGGATTATGAACCCGGCAGAGACCCTAGAGGTACCCCGCGAAGCCCTAGATGCCATTTCCGATGAAGAAGCCAAGGGCTGGGTGACCTTTATTGAGAACCATGACCAACCCCGAATGTTTAGCTTCTATCCGGAGCTGTCCGATCGGGCCTATGCCAGCCTCATTAAGTACCAATTTGCCGCCCGTGGCGTTCCCCTGATTATGTACGGCGAGGAAACGGGCCTAGGGGTTCCCTATCACCCCGATCATGAGGGATTATTCGGCATTGGGGGCGATCCCTTCAATCGACCGATGATGATTTGGCCCAACTCCCCCGGTTGGAAACCGGAGGTTTACGAAGCCACCCGCACCATGGCTAACCTGCGGCAACAGTGCCCCGTCCTGCGCTACGGCTCAACCCGCTATCTCCAACCCAAGGGCAGCAACACCCAAAACGACCTCTTTATGCTGCGTCAGCCCGTGACTCCCGATGCCGCAGATCCAGCCTGTCCCCAAGTCCTCTACGCCTATTCCACCCAAGGCGGTGAGTTTTTGGTGGAGCTAGGCGATCAAGTTCAGGAAGCGAAATTGGTTGAAAAAGGCCAAGGCGGACAAGTTTTGGAAGGATTACTACCGGTGCGGTTACAACCCGAAGAAGCCAAAGTCTTTATCCTCAAGTAACCCTTACCGATCATTGCCGTAGGGACGGGTTTCCGACAAAATCCCAGCTTCCCACCCCAAAATCTCCAAAACTTACCCTCTTGAAACCCAAAACCCAGCTTCCCACCCCAAAATCTCCAAAACCCGCCCTCTTGAAACCCAAAACCCAGCTTCCCACCCCAAAATCACTAAAAAAGGGGTGCATCTCACTTTGGGAGAATGCCGGTAGGAGTCGTGCCCCCGTGGCTCCCCTCTTATGGCCCAAAACCAGGGCAACCACGGGGGGTTTGCCCCTACCGAATCGGTTAACCTGCCAACGTGAGATCATCCCCAAAAACTGCCCTCTGCTGATTATTAAAGGCTAAAAACGCCGTTAAAGGTCATTCCCTCGGATTGGCTGACCAGATCTCCCCACTTTGGGATCGGCCTGATAGGATAGGGGTGGTTCTGAGTTTGGGTTGGGACGGCAGCGGTTCCGGTTCTAGATGCCGGACTGGTGCCCTAGGGGCTGGTTTTAGGCCGGTTTTGCCCTGGTGTATACCGCCGATCGCCCAAAGCAGCGCCATTCTGGGAGTAGCTCAACGGTAGAGCACAGGTCTACCCCTACGGTTGGGGGTTCGAGTCCCCCCTCCTAGTCCATCTAAAAGTTAGCTCATTGGTAGAGCATCAGACTGTTAATCTGACCGTAGCAGGTTCAAATCCTGCACTTTTAACCAAACCCGCCCGGTTTACAGGCACCACGTTAGGGACGTGTTTTTTGGTCAAGGGGAGCAATCCCCTGCGGTTCGAGTCCGCGCTTTTTCTGCCCTGCGCTGTGGGGGTTTCGCGGCGGTTTTGGCCTTCGGGCTGAGCCAACGCACCGGAGAAAGGCCCGTGCGATCGCGACGCAGCAAGCTGTTCGAGGAGTCTCTTCCAGCAGGATCAAAAATTGGCTCAGGGGCCACGGCTCCGAGCCAGTTCGGCGATCGGGTTTGGAACAGGCTTAAGTCGGGGACTTGCCCACGGGTAAGCCTTGGCGCATCCAACAGTTTGCCGACGATCGCCCGTCTGGAACCGGGAAACCCCCAGGGTTGCGGGGTTACAACACACGACT
>JBMTWK010000060.1:0-10561 GCA_049452395.1 Prochlorothrix sp.
GCTCTCCACATACTGTAACCATTGTGTCAATAGCCTTCCAGATGCGCTTACCCTGGGTCGGCGAGGGGGTCGGCGAGCTTCAAACCATCAGCCGTAACCCCTTTAATACCGAAATTGCCCTCCTCCGTTCCAGTTCAGTCATCGATGCGGCCATTGAAGAGTTGGACTGGCGAGATCCGGTGAGCGGCGAACTGATCGGTACCAGTGCTTTTAGTCGCAACCTCAAGGTTGGCCAGATGGCCGATACCGATATTTTGGAGTTGGCCTTCTCCTCCCCCAACCAAACCCAGGCAGAGGCAGCGGTCAATACCTTAATGGAGGTTTATATTCGACGCAACACCGAGCTAAACCGAGCTGAGGTAGTCGCAGCCCGCAAATTTATTGAGGGACAACTGCCAGACCTGAAGAAACAGGTCCAGGAAGCAACCCAAGCCCTCCAAGACTTTAAGCAGAAGAATAATATTGTCGCTCTGGCAACGGAATCGGGAACCCTCTCCGGGCGGCTCACCGCCTTAACCCAACAAATTGAAGATCTGCGCACCCAGCTTTTAACCGCAGATGCCCGCGCCCAGGCCCTGCGGGAGCAACTGAATATGGATGCGGATAAGGCGTTGGCCTTGACCGTGGCGATCGAAGATCCCGGCATTCAAGAGGTCCTGGGCAATCTCCAAACCGCCCAAACCAACCTGACAGTCCAACAGACGCTCTATACCTCAGAGCATCCCACGGTTGCCAACTTATCCCGCCAAGTCAATGCTTTAGAAAGCCTCTTACAAGAGCGTTTAGATGAGGTCTTGCAGGATTCCGGCCAACGGTTACAGGTCAGCGATTTGCATCTGGGGTCCATGGAGCAGGGGTTTGCGGGGGAATTGGTTCAGGCGGAGGTGAACCGCGCCAGCTTAAACGAACAACTGCAACAGCTCACAGCACTTCAGGAGCAGTATGCCCGCCGGGTTCAGCAAATTCCTGAGTTGGAGGTCACAGAACAGGAGTTACAGGACCAGTTAGCCTTGGCCCAGACCAACTACCAACGCCTGCGCAACCGCCTCCCGGAGTTGGTGATTGCAGAAAGCCAAAGCATGGGCCTCTCGCGGGTTGAAATTATTGAGCGGGCAGTTGCGCCCCCCATGCCGCCCCCCAGTTTTAACGTCATCTATGTGATTGCTGGGGGCGTTGTGGGAGTCTTTGGGGGGTTGGGCCTCCTGATTTTCCTGGAGTTAATCGATCGATCGGTGAAAACCATCCGCGATACCGAGGCAATTACAGGACACTTGGCCCTGGGGGCGATCGCGGAATTTACCACGGCGGCAGAACGGAATGTGGGGGCGTTGGTTAACGATGATCTGTCCCCCCGCTTGGTGGTGCTACGATCGCCAGAGTCGCCCATTTGTGAGTCCTACCAGATGATTAGTGCCGCGCTGCGGCTGCGGGGGTTTGGCGATCGGTTCACGTCCCTGGCGGTGGTGAGTGCGATCGGCGAAGAGGGGCGATCGGAAATGCTGGCCAACCTAGCGGCCACCCTAGCCCAGGGGCGGCGGCGGGTCTTGATTTTAGATGCAGACCTACGATCTCCCAGCCAACACTTGCTTTGGAAAGTGCCCAACGATCAGGGCCTCGGCAACATCTTAGAAAACACCCCCTCCCTGGACCCTGCCACCCTCGATCCCTTTATTCACGTCCTCAACCCCTACCTGTCCCTCCTCCCCTCCGGCACCCTGCCCGTCAATCCCCTAGCGCTCCTCGACTCCCAGTTCATGATGGATCTGGTCACCACTTTGTCGAGCCGCTATGACTGGGTGCTAGTCGATACGCCGCCCCTCACCCGTGCAGCAGACGCGGCTTTGCTGGGCCAGATGGTCGATGGTGCGCTGTGGGTCGTGCGAACCCAATTTGTCGATCCCAGCTTGATGGTGGTGGCACGGGCGCTGTTGCTCAAGTCCCGCACCCCGATCGTGGGTCTGGTCGCCAACCAGGTAGACTTCCGGGTCGAAGCAGCGGCCTATGCCCACTTTAACCGCCAGCACCGAGAAGCCAAGTCCGGGCTGTTGGACGGTCTCTTGGGCGGTAGCGCCACGTCAATGTCCAAGAAAGAGCTGCTCCTCACCAACCTCGATGCCGAGGCGAGTGCCCTGGACTTTGCGCAGGGCGGGAGTACCGGCCCCATGCCTGGTCTGGATGCAGAGCCAGTGACGGGCCAAAGCACCGGTCAAGGCCAGCCATCCTATGCCAAACCAGACTACCTCGATGAACTCGATCTGCCCTGGTCCACCTCCAAGCCAGTCCCTGAGCCGGTGCAAGCCGACTTAGACAGCGAAGCGTGGTCAGCCGCCGAGTTTGCCCCAGCAAACGACACCACCGAAGGACCAGCCCCAGCAGGGTCACCCGATGCTCCCATCGGTCCCGCAGTCACCCAGACGGCCCAATTGCTCCACAGTGCAGCGGCTCGCCGTGCCCGAGCGCGGGAAGTTGCCAGTCGGCGGGCAGCCCGATCGGTGGATCCAAAGGGCGAAGATTCCCAATCCTTGGCAGAGCCGGATCCAACCCCAACGGGGCCAGGAACCCCTCCCGCAGCAAACAGCCCAGCACAGTCCGGCGGGGGCAACGGGGACAATTTCGAGGCGGGTCATCGCGGGCCAACTGCCAACGAGGGCAACACCAGCGGGGCCAGCCGTGAAATCAATTCCAGCCCAACCCACCGCGAGACTAATACCAGCGGGGACAATTCCAGCGGGGACAGTTTTAATGGGGCCAACTCCAACGGCAGCGATCGCGAGGCTGATTCCAGTAAAACCAATCGCGGGGACAATGCCAGCGAGGCCAATCGTGAGACCAATGCCAGCGAGAGCGGTTCTAACGGGGCCACCTCTGGCGGGGCCAGTTCCAGCGGGACCAATGCTAACGGAGCCAGTTCTAACGGGGTCAATCGCGCGATAGATGCCAGCAAAACCAACCACGGGGCCAATGCCAGCAGAGCTAATCGTGAGGCTAATGCCAGCGAGACCAATGCTAACGGGGCCAGTCGTGAGACTAATGCTAACGGGGCCAATGCCAACGGGGCCAATGCCAACGGCAGCGATCGCGAGACCAATTCTAGCGAGACCAATTCTAGCGAGGCTAATTCCAGCGAGGCTAATTCCAGCGCGACTAGTCGTGAGACAGATTTCAGTCCCGCCAGTCACGAGACCAATTCCAGCGAGGCTAATTCCAGCGAGACCGGTCATGAGACAGATTTCAGTCCTGCCAGTCACGAGACCAGTTCTAACGAGGGCAATTCTAGCGGGGCCAATCCTGAGGCAGTCGCAGCTAGGGTTAGTCAGCCCGCTGTGGACCAGCCGTGGGCGATCGAGGACGTAACAGCCCCAACAGACCTCGCACCCGATCGGGGCGAAACCCCTTCCCTGACAGAAGATCTGGAGGAGGATGAGCTACTACCGCCGCCACCACCGCCCCTTTTCCAACGCCCAGCAGCCCCACCAGCGCAGCCCCAAGCCGCTACGTTAGGCCATTATCGATCGGCGATAAGCTCCCCCGTCCCCCCAGCCCCGGCGCATCCCAGACCCCCAATCCCAACCAATCCTCCCACAGCGGATCCTCAGGAAACCAGCACCACCCATGCCGTCCAAATCGTTGAGGACACCTTGCAGGATGCTTCGGCTAGCGGCGACCTTGTTGAGGACACCTTACAAGATGCTTCGGCCAGCACCGACCTTGACGAACCCCTAGGGCTAGACCCGGAACTCTTGCAAAGCTTGGGCGTGCTACCAGGGTCCAATCCCGAAGCCCCCCGTCCCAACCCCCCCTCCCATTCCCAATCTCCTTTATCTCTGGTCCGTCACTGCAAAGGCTGGCTCAAAAAACGTCTCTTTAAGTCTAAGTAAGGCGATCGGGGCCGATCGGGCGATCAAGACCGGGGCAATTGAAAGCTCTCCCAGTGCTTCACGTTGAACCCCCAGACGATCGGTCCCAGTCAGCCCCCTGGTTAGGACGGGCCTCTAGGCCATGGCTCCCCGCCCAGGCGATCGGCCCCCAATTCCCTCTGTTACCCACCGTTTTCATCTGAGCAAATTTCTGAGCGAATGAAGTATGGCTAGAGTTTGGTTACCGTTGTTGGCTGGCCTTCAGATGGCCCGATCGAGGAGGCGCTGCCGTGGCCCCTGGTTAGGGACAACCAGGAAGAATCCCAGGGCAGACCAGCGTTTACAGTGCAGCATCCTGGGATGGAGCGCTGCCGTCGGGCTGGTGTTGTCGCAATTGCCCCAAGCGGGGCTAGCCCAAACCGCCAACCCCGATCGCAGCACCGAAGAGGGGAGCAATCTGCTCGTGCGGCCAGGGCTGGACCCTGGGACTCCGGCCCCGATCGAAGCCCCCCCCGCCAGCTTAGATCTCAACCTCAATCGCCAGCCCGATCGGCCCTTGACTCCCGCCCTGCCATCGCCCGCACCGATCGACAATGGCATCCCCATCTCTAACTACCTCCTCGGAGTCGGGGATACCCTCTCCATTTCCGTCATCGGCTATTCCGAATTCACAAGCCAGCAGCCCATTCTGCCCGATGGAACCATCAACCTGCCCCTCATTGGCCCCCTCTACATCCAAGGCCAGACCTTAGAGGAACTCAAACAAACCCTCCAGACCGCACTCCGGGTCTACTTGGTTAACCCCGTGGTGAGCCTGAGCCTCTCATCCCAGCGCCCTCTCCTCGTCACCGTAACGGGGGAGGTCAATCGCCCCGGCCCCCTCCAGTTAAATACTGGGGGATTACCCTTGTCCCAAGCCCTGATCCAAGCGGGGGGAGTGCGTCGCAGTGCCAATATCAGCCGGATTACCATCCGTCGTCCCCTGCCCCAAGGCCAAGAGCAGCTACAGGTGGTAAACCTTTGGCAGACCATTCAAGCGGAAGTGACCGGTCAGCGGCTGCTGTTACGGGATGGGGATGTGATCTTCGTACCCCGACTCACCGCAGAAGAAGGGCTAGATCAACGGCTGATTGCCCGATCGAGCCTTGCACCAACAGAGGTACGGGTCCGCTTTTTAGGGGAAGTCGTCAGCCAAGGGGAGTTGGCCGTCCCCCCCCACTTCTCCCTCTCCGAAGCCCTCGCCCTTGCCGGGGGACCAGCTCCCGGAGCACGAACAAGCCGGGTTACCTTGCTGCGTCGCCAGGACGATGGCACGGTGGAAGAACGGGAGATCAGCCTCACGGATTACCGCAACGCCGAGCAAGTTCAGGATGGGGATATTATTATTGTCTCCAAACGCTTTGTTCCCAATCTGGTGGACTGGACCCAACGCATTACCAACGCCATTAATGCACCGGTCAGCCTGTATCAGTTAATTAATGGCTTGATCGGAGGATCGAACTGAGGATCTAAAGGGAGCATCCCACTTGAGAAGAATCTCGGTCGGGGTCATGCCCCCGTGGCTCCCCTCTTCGAGCAAAACCGGGGCAACAACAAATTGAGCGCCAGACTCAAAACAGCGGCGGGGAAAGATTTTGAGAGGGTCAACGAAAGATCATGCAGGACTGGAGTGAAGGTGGATGCAGCTAGCTTTAAGGGGATTGGAGATCGTGCTGGGGGGTCTAGCGATAGTGGCAGTTCTGCTGACCCTGACCTTGGGGCTGGAAGTCGGAGCCGCCTTTTTTCCCGGCGTTTCTGCCCGCCGATCGCCGTCACAACGGCCCACCCCGAACCCCCCAGAACCCCTAGACTGGGAACACTTACAAGTCGCGGTTCTGGTACCGGCCCACAATGAAGAATTGTTGATTGGCCAGACTTTGGCGGCGATCGTGCCCCAACTTAAGCCCCACGATCGGGTCGTTGTAGTAGCCGACAACTGCACCGATGCCACGGCGGAACTGGCCCAGGCGGCGGGGGCGATCGTCCTAGAACGGCACAATGCCCAGCAGCGCGGCAAAGGCTACGCCCTCGACCATGGCCTGCGCTTTCTCCGGGCCAATCCCCCCGATGTGTTGGTCATTGTCGATGCAGACTGCCACTGCCACCCCGGTGCCCTCCCTACCCTGGCCCACACCGCCCACCAACTCCAGCGCCCCATCCAAAGCCTGTACCTCCTAGACAGTCCCCCGGATCCCAGCCTCAAGGATCTCATTTCTAGCTTTGCCATGACCGTGAAAAATGGCGTGCGAATGCGCGGTTTGGGGCATTTTGGCTGGCCCTGCCCCCTGGGGGGGACCGGCATGGCCTTCCCGTGGGCTGCCTTGGGCACCGTGGATCTTGCCAGTGGCCACATTGTTGAAGATATGAAGCTGGGGCTGGATTTGGCGATCGCAGGCTATCCGCCGCTGTTTTGGGGCGCGGCCAAGGTCACGGGTTCCCTACCCAGCGAAGCCGCCGCCAGCACCAGCCAGCGCACCCGCTGGGAACATGGCCACCTCCAAGTTTTGCGGGACTATGTGCCAGTTCTCGCCCAAGCAGCGCTGCGACAACGGCGCTTCGATTTAGCCGTTATGGCCCTGGATTTGGCCATTCCGCCGCTGTCGTTATTGGTCTTGCTGTGGGTGGGACTGGCGATCGCCGCAGGTCTCCTGCTGCTGCTGGGGGGCAGTTGGATTCCGGCGCTTCTGATGGCGATCGCCGGAGCACTCCTCGGCAGTGCCATTCTCGCCGCCTGGGCCGGATTCGCCCGCCAGCAACTCCCCGCCCAAAAGCTGTTGGCCATTCCCCTCTATATCCTCTGGAAAATTCCCCTCTACTTTAAGTTTTTGGTCAAACCCCAATCCGATTGGGTCCGCACGGAGCGCGATAGCAACAGTACAACCGCCCTGCCGGACTCCGAGCAGCGATCGGACCAGTAGACCAAGGCATAGGTTGGGCAACCCTGAGCAACCCTGAGTGTGAGCGTCTCGCTCACCACGCGGGCAAGATGCCCGCACTCAAAAATGCCCGCACTCAAAAAGAGGTGGAAATTTCCGCCCTGCTGGACTCATCCACAGCGGCAACTGCCGGACACAACCGCTCCAGCAACCAGAGCGACAATCCTGAAACCGGCTCGATCGGGGTCAAAGCAAGAACCGCGTCCCCTAGAATCAAACACAGCCCTGCAACGCTTACCCCAGAACCTATGATTGTTAGCCAAACCTCAACCCCTGCTGCTGCACTGCCCTACGTGCTCAGCGATCGCGATCAAGCCTTCTTAGCCCGCCTTGTAGACTACAGAAACCTCCAAGCCGTCCCTGAAATTTGGCCGATCGCCGCCGAAAACTTTGGCCACATCACCGCACTCCATGCCCCCCACCTCAAGCCCGTCTTGCAGTTAACCTATCGGGAACTGCTCCAGCAAATCCAGACCTGCGCCGCCGCCTTCCAGTCCTTTGGCATCCACTTCGATGGCAGCGATTTGCCCCCTCGGCTTGCCTTATTTGCCGATAATAGCCCCCGCTGGCTCATTGCCGACCAAGGCATGATGACCGCTGGAGCTGCCAACGCCGTGCGCAGTCACCAGGCCGATCGTGACGAACTGCTCTACATTCTCCGCAATAGTGGGTCCGTGGGCCTTGTGCTAGAAAATCAAGCCACCCTCAGTAAGCTGCGGGATGGTCTGGATCCGGCCAGCCTCAAATTTATTGTGCTGTTGAGCGACGAAACCCCCGATCCGCTTCCCGGCACAGCCGTGCTCAACTTTAGCCAGTTTCTGGAGCGGGGCAAAGGTCAGACCTTGCAGCCCGTCACCCTGCACCAAAACACCCTAGCCACCTTAATCTATACCTCAGGCACCACGGGCCAGCCCAAAGGGGTCATGCTCAGCCACGGTAATTTGCTCCACCAGATCAACACCGCCGGGACGATCGTCCAGCCCGAAGTCGGAGACACCGCCCTCAGTATTTTGCCCACCTGGCACTCCTACGAGCGATCGGTGGAGTATTTCCTCCTTTCCCAGGGCTGCACCCAGGTTTACACCAGTATTCGCAACGTCAAAAAGGATCTCAAAGCCTACGCCCCCCAATTCATGGTCAGCGTCCCCCGCATTTGGGAGTCCGTCTATGAAGGGGCACAGCAGCAGTTCCAAAGCCAGCCAGAAAGCAAGCGCAAGCTGATCACCAACTGTTTCAGCCTCAGCGAAAAATTCGTCAAAGCCAAACGCACCTGGCAAGGGCACAACCTGGAGCAATGGCAACCCGATGTCGTCACCCGGCTGCAAGCAGGACTCAAGGCTCTAGCCCTGTGGCCGCTCCATACCCTGGCGGGGCAGCTCATCTACAAACAAGTCAAGGGGGCAACCGGGGGCAAGCTCAAGAACGTGATCAGTGGCGGGGGATCCCTTGCGCCCCACCTCGAAACCTTCTATGAAATTGTCGGCATTAGTTTGCTGGTGGGCTATGGCCTCACGGAAACCTCCCCGATTCTCTCCGCTCGTCGGGCTTGGCGCAATGTGCGCGGGTCTTCGGGCTTGGGGGTTCCCGGCACCGAGTTAAAGGTCGTCAATCCCGAAAGCCGCCAACCGCTGCCGCCAGGGGAACGGGGCTTAGTGCTGGCGCGGGGGCCGCAAATTATGCAGGGCTATTTCCAAAATCCAGAGGCCACGGCTAAGGCGATCGATGCGGACGGCTGGTTTGACACCGGGGACTTGGGCTATCTCACGGCCCAGGGTGATATTGTGCTCACGGGGCGGGCCAAGGACACGATCGTCCTCAGCAATGGCGAAAATATTGAACCGCAGCCGATCGAAGATGCCTGCCTCCGCAGCCCCTACATCGACCAAATTATGCTCTTGGGCCAAGACGAAAAAGCCCTAGGGGCGCTGATCGTCCCCAACCTAACCAATCTTAAAGCGTGGGCTAGCAGCCAAAATTTGGGCCTCGATCTCCCCGAAACCCTCGACCCCCCGGCCACCCCAGAGCAAGTCGCAGCCCTCAACCACGAAAGCATCCTGGCCCTGTTGCGCCAAGAACTCAACCGCGAAGTCAAGGACCGGCCCGGTTATCGCCCCGACGATCGCATTGCCAGCTTCTGCGTTGTGGGCGAAGGCTTCACCATGGCCAATGGTCTCTTAACCCAAACCCTAAAGGTGCGCCGTCCCCAAGTGCGGGAACGGTTTAGCGCCGAAATTAAGGTGATCTTTGAAAAGTAAGCCAACCTCAGGGACGCTCAAACAACGCACACCGCGTCCCTCTGGGATCGCCGATTTGCAATCGGCCTCTTGAGACTTCTCGAATCCTCCTAGGATCGCCGATTTGCAACCGGCCTCTTCAGGCTTCTCGAATCCTCCTGGGATCGCCGATTTGCAATCGGCCTCTTGGGGCTTCTCGAATCCTCCTGGGATCGCCTATTTGCAATCGGCCTCTTGGGGCTTCTTGAATCCTCCTAGTAGACGATCGGGAACCATCCCAACCGGGATCGTCGTGCCCCATGCCGACCGACGATCGGCCAAAATCCAGGGCAACCCCAGAGGGATTGCCCCGACCCAATCGATGAATCTGCCGCTGGAGGGATCGCGCCTCCCCTAGTCCTGAGCATCACCGTAGGGTACCGAACCCCTTGAGGAGA
Source organism: Prochlorothrix sp. (assembly GCA_049452395.1). Taxonomy (GTDB): domain Bacteria; phylum Cyanobacteriota; class Cyanobacteriia; order Prochlorotrichales; family Prochlorotrichaceae; genus Prochlorothrix. The sequence continues at coordinate 9,504 of JBMTWK010000060.1, forward strand.
TCCCAGGACAGGGACACAATCCCAGCGCAGGGGCGAGATCTAGGCCATGAAGGCGGGTTGGTGGCGAATCAAACTCAGGAACTCATCGCGGGTGCGCTGATCCTCTTGGAACGCCCCCAGCATCGCACTGGTCACCGTCCAGGATCCGGGCTTCTGCACCCCACGCATGACCATACACATGTGGGTCGCTTCCATCACCACCGCAACCCCCTGGGGATCCAGGATTTCCTGGACCGCTTCCGCAATCTGGCGGGTGAGGCGCTCTTGGACTTGGAGCCGACGGCTATACATTTCCACAATCCGGGCGAGCTTACTGAGGCCCACCACCTTTTGGGTGGGGATATAGGCCACATGAACCCGGCCCATAAAGGGCAGCATGTGGTGCTCACAGAGACTAAAGGCCGTAATATCCCGCACCAACACCATTTCGTTGTGGCCTTCGTCGAAAATCGCGCCATTCACCAATTCATCTAAGGACTGGCTATAGCCACTGGTCAAAAAACGCATGGCTTCTGCAACCCGCTTGGGGGTTTTGAGCAAGCCCTCACGATCGGGATCTTCCCCGACCCCCAGCAATATCGTCCGGACTGCCTCTTGCATTTCGGCTTGCCCCACTTCGGGGTGCTCAAGCGTTGCCTCTTGGACAAAACGGCTGGCCCGATCGGGCCGCACTTCGGGAGTCTTCAGGGAAGCATGGCCGTTGCCGTTGATGCTGGGGGTTGAAGCAGAAGCAATAGTCATAAAATCAAACCTAAAACAGGGGTATGAGAAGAGAACAGGGCGATGACCCACAGAAAGAGCAGGTCTAAAGTCGAAATCGGAGAAATCAGCTTAAACGATCCAGTTCCTAGGAGCAGAGCAACCGAAAACGGTCACTGCGGGGGAGGAACTGAGGGCATCACAAAAAGGGAAGGGCTAACCCATAACCCTCAGCCCAGCCCGCAGCACTGCATCCCAGCCCACAGGACTGAGTAAACTGAGTCAGTGGACGATCTAAGGAAGTGCCACCAGGGCAAGACGAGACCACAGCCGCAGCCGCAAAACCAGCAGACAAAGCC
>JBMTWK010000061.1:0-10536 GCA_049452395.1 Prochlorothrix sp.
GTGGATGAGGCGTTCCGCAAGCTTTTGTCCTAACCAACCCGTCACTTGCTATATGCAGAAAATGCTGACGGAACTGGCCAATAGCCCTGGTGATTGCTTTCAAATTAACGAGAACTTGACCAAAACTGGGCAAACTGTGCTTTGCGAGTGGCATAATACCCCCCTTGTGACCGATACGGGCGAAAAGGTGGGATTTACCTCGATCGTGCTGGATGTGACGGTGCGGGAGCAAACGGCCAAAGCCCTGCAACGGAGCGAGCGCAAGCTGCGGCTGGGCATGGAGCGGGAGCAGGCTATGACCCGGATCCTGAGCCGGATGTTATCCACCGTGGAAGTCCAGGAGCTATTTCAGGTCACCGCCGAAGAGGTGCGATCGCTGCTGAACTGTAGCCGTGTGGTGCTGTACCAATTCCATCCCGACTGGTCCGGTACCTTTGTCGCCGAGTCCGTTGTGGAACCCTGGACCTCCCTGCTCCAGCGCCAAATGGAGGAACCCCAACTTCAGGACAATATGAGCCAGTGCAGCATCCAAGACTGGCAACCCCAAACCTGTGCCGATATTGCCCCGAATTTAGCCCCGAATTTGGCCCCAAATTTGGCCCCCAGCCTCTACCCCGCCGACTCCCTCACCCCGGATCTGTTGGCCCCCAAACTGGCCCTCCCTGGCTCTGCCGCCCACCCCGACACCTATCTTCAGCTCAGCAAAGGCGGGGTCTTTGCCCAGCACCTCAATATTTGCCGGGTGGTCCCGGATATCTATGCCGCTGACTTTACCCCCTGCTATCTCCAGATGTTGGAACGGATGGACGTGCGGGCCTATGTCATTACGGGGATTTACGAGAACGATCGCCTCTGGGGGCTACTGGCGGCCTATCAAAACGACGGCACACGGGAGTGGCACTCCTCGGAGGTCTCGACCCTGGTCCAAATTTCGGGCCAATGCTCCGTTGCCCTCCAGCAAGCCCAACTGGTGCGCCAACTGCAACAGCAAACCCTGGAACTGCAACGGGCCAAGGAAGCCGCCGAAGCCGCCAACCAAGCCAAGAGCGAGTTTTTGGCCAGTATGAGCCATGAACTGCGCACCCCCCTCAATGTGATCTTGGGCTTTACCCAGGTTTTGGCCCACGACTCCAACATCACCCCCAGCCAAAACCAAAGCCTCAACAGCATCCTCAACAGCGGCAACCATCTTCTTTCCCTGATTAACAGCGTCCTCGATCTGGCCAAGATTGAAGCCGGTCGCATGACCCTCAATGCGGAGGAGTTTAACCTGGGTCATCTGGTGGAACATATCCACGCCATGCTGCAACAGCAAGCCTCCGTCAAGGGGTTACAGCTCCTGCTGGAACAACAGGCGAGTCTGCCCCACTATGTGCTGACGGATCAACAAAAACTGCGCCAAATCCTGATTAATCTGCTGGGCAACAGCATTAAATTTACCCCCAGCGGTTGGGTTAAGCTGCGGGTCTTTCTCTACACCGAATCCCCCCCCTAATCGCCCCCGTTCCCCCCGCCCCATAGCCCCTCTGCTGCTTCCCCCCCGCCCCAACTCAAAACCCTGTGTCTAGAAGTGCAGGATACGGGCATTGGCATTGCAGCCACGGAGCAGCGGGCTATTTTTGAGGCGTTTGAACAAACCCAGCGATCGCGGCAGGTGGCCGAAGGATCGGGGCTGGGCCTCACCCTTACCCACCACTTTGTCACCCTGATGGGCGGCACCATTAGCCTTGAAAGCTCCGTCGGCAAAGGCAGCACCTTCCGGGTCTACCTCCCCATCTATGCCCTAGAGCGCACCCCCCAAAAAGCACCCCAGCGCCTGCGCTACCGCCTCGACGGCCAATGTCCCCCCTACCGCATTCTGGTGGTGGACGATCGGGCCGATAACCGGCTGGTTTTGGTGCATCTCCTCAAAAGCGTTGGCTTTGAGACCGAGGAGGCCAGTAATGGCCGCGAAGCGCTGGAAATGTGGGAAGGGTGGCAGCCCCATTTAATTATCATGGACATGCACATGCCCCACATGGATGGTTATGCCGCCACCCAGCGGATCCGTACCCTAGAGCAACAAAGCTTGGGCGATCGGGAAAGCGTGAGGGGGAGCAGCGAGGCAGACGGGGCTGAGAGCCGGGACCGCCCCCGTGGCCCGGACCCCCTGGGGCGGGTGGGATCCCTGTGGCCCTCCCAGCCCGCTTCGGTTGAACCTATGGTTCCGGTGCCGATCATTGCCCTGAGCGCCAATGTCTTCGACAGTCAACAGGCCGAAATGTATTCCGTGGGCTGTGATGCGGTCATGGGCAAGCCCTTTGATGCCACGGACCTGTACCACACCATGGGAGACCTCTTGGGCGCTACATTTGAGATTACCGAGGTTGCCGACAGTACCAGCCTGGAAACGACCATTAGTGAACTCAACCCCACCGCCGCTCCCCTCGTTTCTCAACCCCAAGTTTTTCGGCCCCAGGATCTGGATCTCTTGCCGCTGGACTGGAAACAAGAGTTATATGACTCTGCTGCCCGCCTCAGCGAACAGGACTGTCTCGGCTTGATTGACGAGCTTTCCCCGGAACATGAATCGATCCAGCGATACTTTACGGAACTCGTCCATGATTTTCGCTTCGATGTCTTGTTAGAGTTGCTAGAACAGAGTCAAGGCAAGGCCGCCTAGGGTCGGTTGGGCTATTTTCGTCGATCGTGCCCGTTGCAACCGTTTGACGATCGCCATGGCCTAGCCCACGTCGCCTCAGACACAATGCTCTTCCTGCTCCTGGTGAATCTGTGCCTAACCTTATTCGGTGCTTAACCTATGAGTTCATCCCCTTCATTGCCTGATGCCTCAGGCGTGACCACCTCCCCTGGCGCTTCTGCCGCTGATTCCAAGCTGGCCCAAGTCCTGTCCCCCACGGCTGCCTATTACATCCGCCGCTTAATTCGCCAAAACTTCGATCGCCTCCAGTCCGTTGTGGCTTCGGGGGCCGGTGTGGATGTGGATCCCTTTAGTGACCTCACTGCGGTGCTGAGGAGTCTCTATCTGGAGGAAGAGGAAGCCCTCAAGGTTGCCGCCGAGCTAGACCGCCTTGCCCCGCTGCACCAGGGCTTATCTAGCCGCACGGGCGGCTATCGTAAGGAACTCCAGGAATTAGAAACCCGCATTTTTTGGCTGCTGGGCCTGAAATATAAGTCCATGGCGGAGTTGGGCAGTATTTTGGTGGTGGATGACACCCCCGACAACCTCCGGCTGCTGACCTCGACCCTCACCCAACAGGGCTACAGCGTCAGTTCGGCCATTAGCGGCAAGCTGGCCCTCAAGGCGATTAAGAGCAAAGTCCCCGACTTGGTGCTGCTGGATATCCGAATGCCGGAGATGGATGGCTATGAGGTGTGTCGCCAAATTAAAAGCGATCCAACCACCCACCACATTCCGATTCTGTTTCTCAGTGCTAGCCATGAAACCGAGGATAAGGTCAAGGCGTTTTCCTTGGGGGGAGCGGATTATGTGACGAAGCCCTTCCAAATTGAGGAGGTTTTAGCACGGGTGCAACACCAGCTTCAGCTTTACTCCCTCCAGCAGCGCCTAGAGAAGCAAAACACTGAGTTACAAAGATCAGTGAAGAGTTTCGTGAAGTCAGAAAGTACGCTGCAACAGCAGGAGCAGTTTTTCCGCCACATTTACGAGGGGTTCAACCAGGCGATCGCCGTGGTGGATGTGCTGTCCAATGGCAAATTCCACTTTGTGGAGACGAATTTGGCCTATGAGCGCCTGACGGGGCTGAGCCAGGACCGCTTGCGGGGGCGCACCTTGGCTGAGGTGCTAAAGCGGGACCAGGTGCAGGTACTCCAAAGCCAGTACCAAGCCTGTGTGCAGCAACGGTCAACCTTGGTTTATGAAATGGATTTTCCTGGTCCTGAGGGTGTGGCGCGGCTGTGTGAGACTACCTTGGTGCCCATTACCAATGAAACGGGGCGGGTGGTGCGGATTATCGCGACGACGATGGATATTGGCGATCGCAAGGCTCTAGAGCAAGCGTTGCACCAGCAAAGTCAGTGGTTGCAGGGGACGATCGCCCATCTCGATATGCTGAGCTTTGTCAAGGATCTGGAGGGGCGCTATGTGGCGCTCCATCCCCAACTGGCTCGCCTGTTGCAAAAGGCCATGGCGGATATTGTGGGCCACACCGATCCAGAACTCTTTCCCGAAACGGCCCAAGACCTCGCCCAAACCTTGGTTCAGCGGGATCAAGCGGCCCTGGCGGGGGAGGTGCAAACGGGTGAGGAGCAGTTTCCTGTTCCCGGTGGGGTGAAGACGTTTTTGGCGAAGCGGAAGCCCATCACCAATGAGCAGGGGGAGGTGATTGGGGTGCTGGGGATGTTGCGCAGTCCCAAGTAAGGCCCGATCGCGGGCCGATCGGCTAGCCTGAACATTTGGAGTAAAGACCTACCATAACCCTAGGCCACTGTCCACAGTCCATCGGCTATGATAGACGATTGATGATACTCTCATTGGTCTCTTCCTCGTCCTATGTCCGACGCAGTTACCCTGCAAGATATTTACGCACTTTTCCAGCGCTCCCAAGCAGAAGCCGATCGTCGCGCTGCGGAGGCCGATCGCCGTGCTGCGGAAGCCGATCGCCGCGCTGCGGAATTCACAGCCCAAATGGCACAGTCCAAAGCTGAAGCCGATCGCCGCGCTGCGGAAGCCGATCGTCGCGCTGCGGAAGCCGATCGTCGCGCTGCGGAGGCCGATCGTCGCGCTGCTGATCTCGATCGCCGCATTGCAGACTTAGCGGTTCAAATGGACCGGTCGCGGGCGGAAGCCGATCGCCGTGCTGTCGAAGCTGAAAAGCGCCTTGCCCGTGCTGAAGCCATTGCTGCCCAAGCCAACCAAGCGGTTAATGCCCTCAGTAGCCGTTGGGGTGCCTTTGTGGAAAACCTGGTGGCTCCCGCTGCCTTGCGCCTGTTTCAAGACCAAGGCTTGGCGGTCCAAGAGGTCTATCAGCGGGTGAAATCGGAACGGGGATCCGAAAATTTAGAGATTGATATTTTGGTGGTGAATGATACGGTTGCCGTCGCTATTGAAGTGAAATCGCGTCTGACCCAAAGGAATTTGCGGCAGTTTTTGAAAAACTTAGATCGCTTCAAAACCGCTTTTCCCCACTACGCCGACTATGACCTTTATGCCGCTGTTGCCGCGATCGAGATGGATGGAGATGTCGATCGCTATGCCATCAACCAAGGCTTATTCCTGATCCAGCAATCCGGCGAGAGCGTCAAAATTAGCAACAACCAGGGCTTTATCCCCCGTGCCTGGTAGCCTACCCCTAGAAAAGTTGAATTAGAACTCAATCAAAACTCAATCAAAACTCAAAACTGAGGAGATCGATCGAGGCTCCCGTCTATTCTTGCCGGTTTTGAAGAAATTCAGCAAAAGTTTCGGTATGATGCGCCTAGGCCCTGTAAAGGGGGTCAAGGTCTCCGACCTTACCCTCAGTCATCCTAAAAACCCAATGCTGGGTCCACTGCGTCAGGGTGCTTTACCATTTTTTTAAAGGTTGACCCGAATTTTGTCCTTGCGCATTGTCTGGAGGCCCCATGTCTGAGTCTGTTGCTGAATCTGCCGTTGAGTCTGCCGTTGAGTCTGCCGTTGAGTCTGCTGCTGAGTCCGTTGCTGAGTCCCCTGCGCCTACCCCTGAAGCGGTTCCCGCTGGGGCTGATGTCTCACCGCCCGCTGCGACTCCGGTTTATGACTCCGAACACTATCGCCAAGCCCTCGTCCGCGATGGAGAACGGCGGCGGCAGGAGTGGCAATCGCGGTATCAACAACACCAACGGCGCTACCGTCAGCAATTGAGCCAATCCCAGGGCAAAACGGCCCACACCTGGATTCCCTCGGAACAGTACCGCCAAGCTTTAGTCCGCGATGGCGATCGGCGCTTTGCGGAGTGGCACCAAGCTTACCTCGCCCACCAACAGCAATTCCGCAGCCAACAGAGCCAGAAATAACGATCTTGTAGGGGCAAACCCCCCGTGGTTGCCCTGGTTTTGGGGCGTTAACAGGGGTTTTAGGGGTGTTAAACATCGCGTAGGGGAAAATCCCCTGTGGTTGCCCTGGTTTTCGGCCCCGATCGGGTCGTCACGGGAGTAAAACCCCGATTAATCCCGATGAATATTGGGTCCATCCCACTTTGGACGGGCCAGAGGCCCATCCCACCCAAGAGGTTGTTGTGGGATAGCCGGACCGGCTGTCCATAGGCGCAAGTGGGATACACCCTGAATCTTTCCACCATGCAGCCATGCCGATACTTAGAAGAGGTTCGGGGCGAGAACGTGGGGGAGTTGCTGACTGAGGTGCCATGCATCTACGCCGAGGACCGATCGGCGCTGGGCCAGTTGAATCCCGGCCTGGGAATGCCACCATACTGCTGCTTTAACCGTTGCTGCTGCATCCTCTCCCTGGGCCTGGGCGATCGCCATTAGCCCCCCCATCAGCCCCGCCAACACATCCCCACTGCCCCCCCGCGCTAGGGCAGGCGTACTGTCGCCGTTAATCCAGGTTACGCCTTGGGTCACGCCTTGGGTTACGCCTTGGGGCTGGGCGATCGCCGTTCTGGCCCCCTTCAGAACCACCACGGCCCCGCTCTGGGCTGCTGCCTGGGTTGCCCGCTCTGCTAGGGTCAAGCTAGGGCTATCGGTGCTGAGATCGGGGAAAAGTCGCCGAAATTCGCCCCAGTGGGGGGTGAGGACGGTTAGGGCCGATCGGTTCTGGAGGATTGGGCCGATCTCACCGAATTGGGCGAGGGCAGTGAGGGGGCAGCACTGGGGTAGAACCAGGGGGAGGAGGGCTTGGGCGGCGGCGATCGTTAAACCGGGGCCAAGGACGATCGCCTCAAACCGACTGAGATCCAAACTGGCCGGAAACTGGAGTATTGCGCCCTCGGAATCCTCTGGGCAGGGTATGACTAAGCTTTCGGGTAATTGACCGGAAAGTTGCTCCTGGAGGGCCGCTGGAGCCGCGATCGAGACCATCCCCACCCCACTCGCCCGCGCTCCCATCCCCGCCAAGAGGGCCGCACCCCGGTAGCGCTGGGATCCCACAACTAGCAAAACTTGGCCCCGACGGTATTTGTGACTGGTGGCTGGAATGGCAAGGGGGAGGGCCGATCTGGCGATTTCTGGTGTAAGGCGTTGCAAACTGGGTGAATCCCCCAGCACAGCCGCAATATCCGCCTCCGGTATCCCAAAGGGCAGATGGGTCACGGTTCCTAAGACCTCTAGGGCCGTTTCTTCCAGTGCCCCCCGTTTCCATAGCCCTAAGCAGAGGGTTTCCGTGGCCCGGACTGCGGTTCCCAGGATGCGCCCGGTGTCGGTGTGCAAGCCCGACGGGAGATCGATGCTGATGACGGGGGGAGCGGTGCCGCTGGGGTGAGCCGAGACAGTCTGGCGATCGGGCCAGCGATCGATCGCCAAATCAGTCCGGCCTATGGTTTGGCGATTGAGCCAATCGACCCCCGCCGCGATGACTCCCGTTAAGGGCCGCTCCAAGCCAAAGCCAAACAGCCCATCTAGCCACCAATCCCGCTGTCCCAGGGCTTCGATCTGCTCGACCACCGGAATCCCTAAACTTTGGCCATAGGCGCTGTGGGTCGCTGTTAGGGGTTTGAGCTGGGCCAAGGGGGACCAAACGCCGACCTCGTACCCGGCCAAGTGCAACTCCCGCGCCACAACCCACGCATCTCCGCCGTTGTGTCCCGGTCCCGCCAAAACGCCAACCCTAGGCCACTGCGATCGGGGATAGCGCCCCTGCACCTGGCGACTGATCAGCCCTGCGACTTTTTCCATGAGGGCGGCAACGGGCATTCCTGCGGCAAAAACTCGGCCTTCGATCGCCTGCATTTGGGCGGCAGTGACGATCGCGGTGTCTTGGAGGCGAGCGGTGTGGTGCATAGAACCCAAACTGAACTTACTCCCGTGGTGCTTGCGCGTGCCGATACCACTCTATCCCCGCTTCGGTACAGATCCCGGTGAGGGGGCGATCCCACGGATCATGGGGTAAGGTGTCCTGGATTTGCTCAGCAAACAGAATCCCCAGCGTAACAACTTGGTCCCAGGGGGCAGTGCTGAGGAGGCGATCGTAAAAGCCCCCCCCATAGCCGAGACGATAGCCCTGGCGATCGCAGGCGACACAGGGCACCAGAACCAGATCGACGGTTTTGGGGTCGAGCAGGGGGGCGGAGTCTTCGGGACTCCAAATGCCATAGCGATCTTGGGTTAAGGGCTGGCCCAAACTCCAGCGGTGCCAGACCAAATCTTGACCGACACAGCGGGGCAAGCCCCAGCGCTTGGGCAGGGTCCACAGGGAGCTAAGGTCGGGTTCGTGGCGAAAACTCCAGTAGCCGAGGACGGTTTGGGCATGGTGGAACTGGGGGCTACTGCGCAGGTGCTGACAGAGGCGATGGCTGCGATCGAGCCAGCGATCGGGGTCCAAGGTTTGGCGCTGTTGCAGGAGGTGACGGCGTAGCTCGGCTTTTGTGGGTGGGGAGGACGATAGGGGCATGGGTGGGGGGATGGGGTGAAGGAGTCGAGCAGGTTTGCGATGCACGGTGCGGTTCAGGTCGCGGTTTGAATCAGGTCGCGGTTTGAATCAGGTCGCGATTTTCTCGATTTTTTTTAAGGGGTAGCCGTCTGAAGATTTTGCTGGAGAAAGGCAATGGTTTTTTGCCATGCATCCGTTGCGGCCTCTGGGTTGTAGCGGGTGCCGGAGGGGTTGGCGAAGGCGTGGCCTGCGTCGGGGTAGACATGGACCTCGATCGATTTGCCCAACTGCTGAAGGGTCTGTTCAAAGGTGTTGACCGTGGCGGGATCCGGCGATCGATCCTGTCCGCCAAATAGCCCCAAAATCGGCACTTCCAGGGTCTGTAAGACCTCTGGATCCGTTTCTAGGCGACCGTAGTAAATCACCGCTGCGTCCAACTCGGTCGGCAAGAGTAGCGCGGTTTGTAAAGACCAGGCTCCCCCAAAGCACCAGCCAATACTGCCCACCTTGGCCTCGGTGTTCTGGGCCGCGAGGTCTGGGTTGAGGGTTTGCATTTGGGTGAGCAGATAAGTATAGGCTCCCGCAAGGTTGGTCTTGGCGGCCTCTGGATCCGCCGCTACGCCCTCGACGAGGGTTCGGGCAACCTCTGGCGCATCCGCCGTTGCCCCGTTGTACAGATCCACGGCCAAGGCTAGGTATCCCTCCCCCGCAAGGCGATCGGTCATGGCCCGGATATTGTCATTTAAGCCCCACCACTCATGGATGACCACCAAGGCGGCAACGGGGGCTTGGTCCTGGGGACGGGCAAGGTAGCCCTGGATGGCCTGATCGGCCACGGTGGTGTAGGTGACGGTTTCGGCGGTGACGGGTAGGCGGGGGGCGGGTTCAGAAATGGGGCTGGGATCGGGGCGATCGCCCTCGTGTTGGTCTGCCATGGTGGCTCCTGCGCCCGCCGCCGGAGTTGCAGCGATGGCTGTTGCTGTGGACCCCGCCGGGGGTTCCGTGGCCGACTCGCCGCTGCTACAGGCTCCTAGAAAAACTGCAAAGAGGGCCATGGTGGATACAGCGGTGCGGACAAGAGGGGGTTTGCGTTCTGCCATGGTTTTCCTTGTATTGTTAAGTCAGCGTATGGTTAAAGCGGTGGTATGGATCAATTAGCGTATGGTTAAGGCGGCGATCGTGGCCCCCGTATCGATCGTCGCGATCGCGATCAGCCTTGGATCTATCGGATCGGAGGGTCCATCCCACTTTAGACGGGCCAGAGGCCCATCCCACCCAAGAGGTGGTTGTGGGATAGCCGGACCGGCTGTCCATAGGCGAAAGTGGGATACACCCGGATCGGATCCATCCCAACTTTAGCGATTGAACCAAGCTGGGTAGGGGCAAACCCCCCGTGGTTGCCCTGGTTTTGGACCGAAGAGGGTCGGCACGGGGGCACGACCCCTACCAAGATTCTTCCAAAGTGGGATGCACCCGCGAGGGGGGAACTTGCCGAGGTTGATGAACATCCTCTGAGGGACAAAGACCGACGAAAACGGCATTGGGTTAGTTGGGTTTGCGGTGCCTGGTGTGCGGTTTTTCCCCCAGTGCTGTGCGATCGAACTGATAGGTTTTAACGATAGTTTTAACGATATTGATTTTAACAATCTCAGCTTGCCCTGGTGTTTTTATCTTCCCCTATTCTTGCGGCGAGGGTCTGTATCCGTTGACTCGTCTTGCTCCGGCGCACACCGTGCCCCAGCCCGCTCAAAGTCTCTATTCTGCAACCACTGTGCCCCTCTCCCAGCTTAGCGACATTTTGATTGATATTCTGGCCACACTCTCAGCAGCCGCAGCGGGGGGAATGCGGGTGGCTTTGCCGTTGTTGGCGGTGGTGTTGATTCAGCAAGGAACCCCCGGCGATCGGCTTCCGCTTGTGGGTGTTTTGCAGTCCAATCCGGCCTTTGGTGCCCTGGTCAGTTCTGGAGTTTTGACTTTTTGGGCTTGAGCAGGACAAAAGCGCCGAGGGAGTC
>JBMTWK010000062.1:0-10495 GCA_049452395.1 Prochlorothrix sp.
AACTAGAAGCCAACTAGAAGCCAACTAGAAGCCAACTAGAAGCCAACTAGAAGCCAACTAGAAACCAACACAGCCTGTAGGGTTAGCCTTTGGGCCGTCCTGCTTCGCAACAGTGAGATGGAACCGTCAGAGTGCACTTAAGTGCATTACTTTGGGGCAACTGATTTAGTTATAGTTTGGGTACCGCGATCGGCAAGGCGATTGTAAACCCGTGCTGGCACTCTACTCAGGCTCGCATCTTTTTGAAGATCTCTTGTTGCCTCACAGCCCCTTACCCCATGTCTATCCGTCAGTCCCGTGCGCTTCGGTTGCCCTTAGTTTTGCCCTTGGTTTTGATGCTGTGTGCCTTGAGAGGAACGCAGGTCAAGGCCCAGACCCTCAAACAAGCTGGATTAACCATACCGGTGCCGACGGCCTTATCTTCAACAGTAGAAGCTCAGTCCAGACAAGAGCAGTGGCCTGGACTGCGTAGGGCTTCCGCCTCAGCGGCCTGCTTTCCCCAGCAAGCGCTAGCACCCGCGCCCAGTGCCGATCCGTTGGCCACTCCCCCCCCTCGCGCAACCGCTGCCGTCCCCAGACCAGCAACATCCACAAGCCGCGCAGAGCCGCGACCAGAAGCAGCCCTATCCCAGGATTTGGTTGCACTGATGCCCGATACAAACTTTGGGCAAACCGTCCAAGCTCACCCGACCCTCTTTTGGTATTTGCCCGAAACCACAGCCCGCTACGCCCGATTTAGCCTCTATGAGGCAAATTCCAACCTACAGCCCAGTGAATTGCTCTATCGCAGCCGTTTTAGGCTCCAGGGAGAGGCAGGAATCATCAGTCTAGCCTTGCCTTCAGAGATGGGAATTCCGGCCTTACAGGTCGATCGGCCCTATGTTTGGCAACTGCAACTCTACTGTGACTCCAACCAAAATACGCGGGATCCCCAGTTACTGGACATTATGCAGAACCCTGGCGTGGCTCCCTCGGCTAGCCCTGGCAGGGGAACAACCCCCTCAAACCATCCCCAAATTCAGGAGATCCTCTGGCGGGTGGAGGCGAAGCCAGAACTGGTGGCCAGCTTGGGACGGGCGGGGGTGGATCCCGTGGTGTCCTACCAGCAAACCGAGGTGTGGTGGGATGTGATGGCGGCGTTAATGGCGGAGTATTGCAGCACGGTAACGGGGGGGGGCGATCGTGCCCTGTTTGATCAGCACTGGCAAGAGTTATTGCAAGCGGTGCAGTTAGAGGCATTGGCCACGGCCCCGATCGCGGTGTCCTGTGCGGGGATCCATCACTAAGGCACGCAGGACTAAGGCACTCAGGGGGTGGCCTAGGGTTTGGGCTGAGACGGCAGGCGGGCCAGAACCAGAACCGCAACAAGGACCAAGGAGCCACCAAGGATTTGGAAGAGGCTGATCGGCTCCTGAAGAAAAATAGCGGCCAGCACCAGGGTGACGACGGGTTCAAAGGTGGACAGGGTAGAGGCGCTAATGGGGCCGATCGCCTGAATACCTAGGAGCAGCGTCACGATCGACAACGTAGTAGACACCAGGCCAATGGCCAGGGCCGCACTCCAGCCCAAGCTTGTGGTGGGCCATTGGGGGCCTTGAATCACCACGATCGCCCCAAAAACGATCGCCGCCCCCGACACCATCACCGTACAGGCCGGAATCGCCGCCTCCTGGCGCAGCACCCGACTACCCACCATCACATAGATGGCATAGATCAACGCTGCCCCCAAACCCAGGGCAACCCCCAGGGGATTGGCACCCGGTGTCAGTCCCGCCATTAAGGCGACCCCACAGGTTGCACAGCCGAGGGCCAGCAGCTTGGCGCGGGTGGGGGCTTCATGGCCCAGCAAGAGGCTAAAGGCAACAACGAGGCTGGGATAGAGATAGAGCAACAAGCCCACCAAACCGGCGGGGATCAGGGTGAGGGCACCGAAAAAGCAAAGGGCTTGGCCCACAAAGGCGATCATCCCGATCGCCCCTAAAATCCAAAAGTTGCGGCCCTGGGGCAAGGGTAACCGCCAGACCGCCGTAATGCCGTGGAGGGCGATCGTCGCAATGCCAAAGCGCAAAAACAACAGGGTCGTAATCCCAACCCCAGAGCCGTAGGCTCCCTGGGCAAAAATCGCCATAGCCCCAAAAGCCGTGGCAGAGACTAAGACCAGGGCCATACCCCGTAATTGATCCATAGGTTCCTTGCCGCTACCGGCTGACGCGGTTGAGCAGCCAGAGGGAAGCCACTAACCCCCCAACGTGGGCGGTGGTGATATTGGTATTGGCTTGAACGACAAAGAGATCTAAAGCTTGGACGAAATCCTGGGGATCGCCAAAGAATGCACCGCCCTGCTGGAAGGATTTGGCCACCAGGGAGCCGACGATCGCCTGGGATCCCACCACAATCAGCGTCAGGCCAATCAAATTGCAGAGGATACCCCGTTGGATCAGCACCATGGCTTCGGCGCGGCTGGGACGGGCACGGGGATCGGCGGCCCCCAGTTGGCGACCAAAGCGGGTGTAACAAAAGGCCCAAAAGGTGCTGACCCCTAGGGCGAGGAGTCCTGCAATGGCAAAAAAGAAGCCAAAGTCACTGCCGGGATTCTGGGGGGTGTCTTGGTTGAAATTATTACTAAAAACGGCAAAAACAATCACAATGCTGGAGATGACCGCCAACACCAACTGTGTCCAAAAGCTGATCCAGCCGGTGCGCCGGAATTCTGCGGCAATGGTTTGGATGGAAAAATTATCGGCCATGGAATTTGCTAGGGCGGGGGAAGTTGGGCGATCGGGAGTCGGACTCCGGCCCCAGTGTACGGCAAAGTGGGAGCGAGATCGCGCGATCGGTCTCGGAATATGCTAGAAGGAAACGATCATTAGCCAATGATCATCGCCGTTGCTGCTTTGCCCTGTACCGCCATGACTAAGCCCTGTGTTGGATTGCTTTTTGGGGGACGTTCTGGAGAGCATGAAGTCTCCATTACCTCCGCCCGCGCCATTGCCCAAGCCTTTGGACAGCCAGAGAACCGCGATCGCTATGATCTGCGACTGTTCTATATCCACAAAAATGGAACATGGCAGGCGGGCACCGTCGCCCAGGAGGTTTTGGAGTCGGGCCAACCCGCCGCAGCAACAACCAGTTCCCCCACTTCCCCCGCCCAACTGTGGCAATTTCCCCCAGAGGCGGCATCGGTTACGGTTTGGTTCCCCGTGCTCCATGGTCCCAACGGGGAAGATGGCACCATTCAGGGGCTGTTGACCTTGATGCAGGTGCCCTATGTGGGGTCGGGGGTGTTGGGTTCAGCCCTGGGGATGGATAAAATTGCGATGAAAATGGCCTTTGCCGAGGCGGGGCTGCCCCAGGTGCCCTATCTGGCCCTAGATGCCAGTCAGCTTTGGAGCGATTCTTGCCGCTATGGTCACCAGTTGGATGAGATTGAAGAAAAGTTGGGCTACCCCTGCTTTGTCAAACCGGCCAATTTGGGATCCTCGGTGGGCATTGGTAAGGTGCGCGATCGTGGCGAGTTGGAAACAGCCCTAGAGGTTGCCGGTAGCCTCGATCGCCGGGTGATTGTGGAAGCCGCCGCCGATCGCAAGATCCGCGAAATTGAATGTGCGGTGCTGGGCAACGATCGGCCCCAAGCCTCGGTCTTGGGCGAAATCACCTATGAAGCCGACTTCTATGACTATGAAACCAAATACACAGCGGGCTTGGCGGACCTTACAATTCCGGCTAACTTAGAGGCAACCGTAACGCAGCAGGTCCAGGAGATGGCGATCGCCGCCTTTAAGGCCGTGGATGCGGCAGGATTGGCGCGGGTAGACTTCTTCTATGGCGAAACCACGGGTCAACTGGTTCTCAATGAAATCAACACCCTGCCCGGTTTCACCGCCACCAGCATGTATCCCCAACTCTGGGGCGCGACGGGGGTTCCCTTTCCGGAACTGGTTCACCGCCTGGTGCAGTTCGCTTTGGAGCGGAAACCGGTCGCCATTTAGGGAGTGTTTCACCTTAGGGAGTGTTTCACCTTAGGGAGTGTTTCACCGTTGCGCCCCCTTCCAGAGACCCCCTCTCGCTTGGGACCATCTCACTTTGGCAGATTAACCGATTCGGTAGGGGCAATCCCCCCGTGGTTGCCCCGGTTTGGCGCGAAGCAGGGAGCCACCCTTCGACTACGCTCAGGACAGGCGGGGACGCAACCCCGACCAGGATTCTTCCAAAGTGAGATGCACCCTCTCGCTTGGGCCAGTTAATTGATGCGATCGGGGCAATCCCCCCATGCTTGCCCCGGTTTAGGGCCATAAGCCATGCGATCTGGCCCGTGTTATCCGATGTTTTCCCCTTTTCTACCGTTGCATCTTAAATACTTATGGTTCTTCCCCGTGACTTCCCTTCATCCCCCCAAATCGCCCTGCGTCTCCTCCGCTCCCATCCCCTCTTGGTGGCTTGGCTGACGGTGGTCACGGCCCTTTGTTTTGCCACGGGGGTCGCCGTGAGTGTGCTGTTTGACCCCAGTGCTGGCCCCTTGCTCAATACCCAGGCCCGACAGGCGGCAGCAGAGAATGGAACAGGCTTAGAAACTGAGTTAGAACCCACGTTAGAAGCAGATCCAGCAGCTTTGGACTTGGGGTTAGGGGGAGCAGCGATCGGGGAAGACGATCGGGCCGCTGAGGGATCCGACTTTATCGACTCAGCTAGCACCCCTGGGGTTCTCCCGACTGTCCCCAAGGGGGCTACGGCTGGGGCCAATGCAGCTAACGCTGAGACAGACCCCAAGCCTACAACAGCCCTCGCCCCCCTCCAAGATGATTTTGTCATTATTGCTCCGGCTCCGGAGTTTGCCCAACAGCGCCGCACCCGCAAGGATGGGGGGGCTGTGACGGCTTCCGATGCCCTCGATCGCCCAGAAACCGGAACAGAGACCCCAGGCGATCGGATCGCCACCCAAACCACGATCGCCTTCCCCCGTAGCGACTCTCCAAGCGCCCCTGTCCTTAGCCCTGCGTTGCGGCTGTGGCTCCTGGGGAGCTTGGGTTTGGGCTGTGGCTTGGGTGCGCTGTGGGTGTCCCAACGCCTGATGGCAGAATTTAAACTTGCGCCCTCAGCGGCGGCTGAACCACACTCGATCGGGGTTGCCCAGGGCAGCATGACCGGCTCACCGCAAACAGCCCAGCCCCCGTCTGCTCTGGCCCAACTGGCATCGTCCCCACCGGCCCCCCCGCCATCTATCTCCCCGCAAGCTATCCCGCCCCAATCCGTCCCCCCGCACGTCGGAACCGCTCCAGCCGCTCCTCACCAGCCCAATCCCGCCCCAGGGGCCGCCCTTCAGCCCGCCTCGATCGAACCGGTCGCCATCATCCCCACTGTGGAGATGCCCCCCAACCCCGATCGTGCCCCTGAAGCCGCACCCCCCAAAGCCCTTCCCCCCGCCGCTCCCCAGCCCCCCGGACTGGCCGATGAGGTTGATCTACGCAAGCGGCGATCGGCTTCGTCCTGGTTTGATGCCTAACAGGCTATATTCAGCACGAAAAACCCCAAATTGGGCACAAAAACCCCGCCCCTACCCTGTTTTTTCAGAACCGTAGGGGTCGCGTCCCTGCTGGTTTTGCCGTGCAATAGCCCCGATCGTTGGCAAAACCTTCTTAGCCGCCGGAAATGCCAATAATCACCAGGGAAACGGCGACCCGCAGACCCAGCAGGCCCATACCAATCAAAATTGTAATAACCACGGCATCACCGAGGCGTTTGTACCAAGGACGAGGACTCATAGGGATGATTTAGGGATGGTTTAGGAATTCCTTAATCTTATCTCACTCAATTGGCCCGATCTCACCCCATTGGCCCAATCTCACCCAACTCACCGCAGCTCACCCAGCCAGCCTTGGCGTAGAGCCACCTGTTCGGGGCTGGCATTGTCTAGGGGAACGAGGCGATAGGTGTTGGCTTGGGGGGGATCGAGGGTGAGGGTATGGGTTTGGAGGGCATCCTGATGAAACACCGTCAGACTGATGGTATCCCCCGGTGCATAGTAGCGAAGGCGATCGTCCAACTGCAAACCCACGCGGAACCCATCTAGGGCCAGGATTTCATCCCCCGGCTCTAAACCCGCTCGCTGGGCAGGGCTGTTTTGCTGCACAAACTGGACCAGGGTTTGGCCTCGGTTGTCGGCGATCGTCAGCCCCAAGAAGGGGAGATTAGCGGCGGTGGCCTCAAGGCGGAGGCCGAAGGGATGCAGCACGCGATCGAAGGGCAATTCCGCCGTGCTGTGTAGGGCAAGATCCAGAAACTCCGTCAGATCGCACCCCGCCACCTCCTCCAAAATCTGCTGAAGTTGGGCCTCGGTATAGCCCACTTCCGGCTGGCCAAACTCCCGCCAGAGCCGCTGAAGCACCTGATCAAAGCTGCGCTGGTTCTGGTGCTCGGCCCGAATGATCAAATCCAGCAACCACGCAACCAATTCACCCTTGAGGTAATAGGAAATTTGATTGTTATTGCTGTGGGCTTCGCGCCGATAGAGCTTAATCCAGGCATCAAAGCTGCTTTCGCTCAAGGGTTGGACTTGGCGACCGGGGGTGGTTTGCAAGCGCGTAATATCTTGGCTGAGCAGGTCCAGGAACTCCTGGCTTGTGGTTAACCCTGCGCGGTGGGGAATGACCCGATCGTAATAGCTCGTCACCCCTTCACAGAACCAAAGGGATGGCGTGTAGTTTTCCTGGTCGTAGTCAAAGGTTTCTAGGGCCTTGGGCCGGATCCGTTTGACGTTCCAGAGGTGGAAAAATTCATGGGCCACCAGCCGCAAAAAGCGCCCGTAGGACTCCCGCGATTGCAAGCCCAGGCGGGGATAGTTGAGGGAACAGCAATTTTTGTGCTCTAACCCCCCAAAGCCACTGGCGGAGAGGTGGAGCAAAAAGAGATAGCGATCGTAGGGCACCCCCCCAAAAATCTCCGCCTCTGCCTCAATAATTTTCTGGGTATCCACCACCAATTGCTCCGTGGGCACCGGCCCCGGCCCCCAAATGACCCACTCGTGGGGCTTACCCAGGGCCTCAAAGGGGATTACCCGCTGTTCGCCCACCTCAAAGGGGCTGTCCACCAGGGTGTCGTAGTCGGGGGCAATGAAGGTGTGGGGATCCGTGGGGCTAGGGGCGAGGGGGGTGGCAATTTGCCAATGGGGCTGGGGGAGTTCCAGGGTGATGGAGTGGGGCCGATCGCGCCAAGCCGGACTGTACAGGAGTAGGGCCGCTGGGTTGAAGTAGCCATGGGTGGCATCTAGGTGGTTGGTGCGGACGGTCAGATCGTTGGCAAAGACCCGATAGCGCAGGGTGATCTGCGCCGGAAAAGTCCCGTCGGTGGTCGATCGGCTATTAGGCGATCGATCCAGGGTCGATCGCTCCGGGGTCGATCGGTCCATAGGCGATCGCTCCACAGACCCCCTCGCCCCCCTGGAATCCGCTGAACCAGTTGAATCCACGTCGGGATCCAACTGCACCTGCCATTGATTTTTGCTGATCTTGCGCCAGGGCAAGGGCTGACCATCCCCCTGTGCCTCAAAGTCCTGAAGATGCCGCCCATATTCCCGCACCAAATAAGACCCTGGGGTCCACACTGGCAAATGTAAGGTGAGAACCGGCTCTGACCACTGCTTTAAGGTTAGGGTCACCTCAAAGAGATGGGAAGTTGGCTCCGGCATGGCCACCTGATAGCTCAGGCTTGCCTCTGGTTTAGCCAGGGATGACGTGGGGTTGAGGGTCGGGGCAGGGACGGCAGACGTTGTTGGGTAGATGACACCGGTCATGGCTTTGGGCACACGGGGGGACAAGGCAGGGAAGGGTAAAAGACCTAGGCAACTAAGCGCGACCCGCCAGGTGACGAATCTGCTTCCAGTTGACTAAATACATCACCTGCTCGGCCTCGTCTGTTTTGATCCAGCCTTTTTCTTTCATTTTCTCCATCAGCTTGGTGACATCATCCAGTTTGATGTTGCTGACGTTGGCGAGGTCTTCATAGGGGAAGTCGAAAATCTTCTTCTCCTCTTCATCCGCAGCGCCGTAGTTGTCGCTGATGTCCACCAAGGTGTAGGCCAGTTTGACGTGGGCAGGCTCGTTACTAATTTGTAGGCGGGAATTCATCTTCCGCAACCGTCTCACCATGGTCTGGAGGAGGCGGTGGTGCAGTTGGGGATCCTTAAAAAGGGTCTGAATAAAGCGTTGGGCGGTGACGCTGGTGAGTTTCACCGGGGCCAGAGCCACTACGTCCGTCGATCGGGGCGACTCATCCAAAATGGCCATTTCTCCAAAGAAGTCTCCTGGCCCCAGCACCGCGAGGGTCGTTGCCTTGTCTCCTGCGAGGCGGCGCACTTTAACCCAACCCGAAACAATGAAGTAAACCGCATTACCCCAAGCATCCTCCATCAGCACTGCTCGGTTAGCAGGATACTCATGGTTATCAACGCGCTCTAGCAACCAAGCTAAGGTTTCTTGGTTAACCCCGTTGAACAGCGGAAAAAGCTCACTAAACGCCTCAATTTGCATGTAAGTCTTGTCGAATTCAAACGTGTGCTGACCAGAAATCCACAGCCGGAGGATTCAGGATGGAGAGTTAGGAGGCGGAAGAATCCCCTAGATCGAGTTCCTGGGGGGAACCGTGATCACTGAGCTGCTGATGCTTGCGCTGGGTTTTGCGCCAAGCTGGCAGGGGCAAAACACGAGCGGGCAATCTCTAATATCATCCCGCATCCCTGGAATTCCTTGCGTTGATCCTAATCTGTTTGGTCTGGCCTTGTGAAACAAACCGAACAGGGGCCGATCGTCAGGTTCCTGCTGTCAGGATCCTTGGGGAGGGAGTTAGAAGGCTCTGCACCCCAGTCGGGTTCCTAGACAAGTCTAGTTCCTGAACAAGTCTAGTATAGGGATAGACAGGGAAAAGGATGTTACCGTTTCTACCCTAGGGGACTTCCTTTGGTCAATCCTAATCTTCCTAGAAATTATTTGGATTTCAGGGTATTTGCAAGAGCGGCTGTGGGAATCATGCTGCCCCCTGACTTGTCGTCTATCGCTTCCCCCCGTCAGCGTACCGCAATTTCCCCAAGGGGAAAACGGTTTGAGACCCAGACGACTAGGAGGCTAGGGCACCGCCGCAGGAGCTGCCGGACCCAGCGGTGCAGCCAAAGCAGTGTCGCCCGGTTTGGATGGAGCGCTGGGCAAGGGCTTGGGGGGTGCAGGTTTGGATGTTGAGGGGCTGTGGGGGGAGGGGAGAGAATGCGGGAGCGGGAGAGGATGCGGGAGCGGGAGATTTCTGGCTGGCAAGCTGGCTGGGCAGATCGAGCATTTGGTTAAAGTCGCAGTCGTAGAGGGAGCCATCCCAGGCGACGGACAGGGTGGTGCGACACATGAGGCCGGAGAGGGTGCTGGGGTTGAAAGCATTGGTGAGGGTTTCAAGATAGCCCTGAAGGTTGCCAGAGGCTTCGAGCCATTCTAGGAAGCGGGCGATCGGCATGTTATTCAACGCAATGAGCCGATCGAAGCTCACCCCTTGGTGCTTGAGTAGCCCCGCTTTCCACTCCTGTTCGGCTTTGGCTTGGTTGCTGGCTAGGAGCGCCCCCGGTGGGTTGGTAACCAAGGTCAGGCGTTTGTGGGGATCCCCTTGGCCGTAACCCACGGCATTGAGGCGACACAGGGCTTCGATCGACTGCTCAAAGGTGCCCTCGCCCCGCTGGCGATCGGTGTTGCGCTGGCGATAGTGGGGCAAAGAACAGACCACTTCCACACCCCGATCGGCTAACCATTGGGGTAAATCTGCCAAGGGCGGCAACAGCAGCACCGTGAGGTTACAGCGATCGATAACCTGCTTGCCCCGTTTCACGCATTCTTCAACCAGGTAGCGAAAGTGGGGGTTTAGCTCTGGGGCACCGCCGGTAATGTCTACGGTGTGGACGGTGGGGGCTTGATCGAGAAAGGCAAGGCAAGCGTCGATCGTGGCCCGGTTCATATTTTCCTGGGTGCGATCGGGGCCAGCATCAACATGGCAGTGGCGGCAGGTCATGTTGCAGAGCTTGCCGATGTTGAGTTGGAGGATTTCTAAGGCTTGGGGCCGCAGGGGATGGTACTGGTTAGCCTGCAAGGCGCGATCGAAGTCCCCCTGATGTTGGGTCTGGCCCAGGTCGAGGCCGTTGAGGATGGCCCGTTGCTGTTGGGGCTGGGCCAAGGGCGATCGGCGCTGGTGGAGGGAGGTGGTAGCTTTGGGGGTTCTGTGGCTAGGGGTAGTTTGGGGTGGGGTGGAGTCGATCGGGGATAGGGTCATTGGCTTAAGGGAGTGATCTGTCATCTGGGGAAAGGGTCAGGCAACCTGGCCCCTACGGACTGATGGAATAGTTTTGATTGACGGAATTATGAACAGGTAGGGGCAAACCCCCCGTGGTTGCCCTGGATTTGGCCCAAAGCAGGAATCCACAGAGGCGCGTAGGGGCAAACCCCCCGTGGTTGCCCTGGATTTGGCCCAAAGCAGG
>JBMTWK010000063.1:0-10440 GCA_049452395.1 Prochlorothrix sp.
GTCTGGGGCTTGTGGGGGGGATGGTTTGTGGGGATGGTGAGCTTGCGGTTCGGGGGGATTGGGTCTGGGGGATGAATCAATGAATCAAGAACAGGGATGGGAAGTTCCGTCCTGCTGTACTAGGGATGTATCGATCGGTGGCTCCGGGGGAACGGGATCGAAGCCGTACGGATTGTCGTGGATCCTCTGGCCAGGGGGCTGGCTGGGACTGTTCCAGGTTAATCTTTACCTCTTGAAAACCCCATAAAAAAACTGCATAACGGCTACGGCCTGTTACACAGTTTTGGAAAACCACTTCCGAAGTCGGACACAGAATCAATCCCCATGGTGAGGGGGACTCGAAAACGGAGGGGGGCATTTTAAGAGGGTTTGAATAAACCGTCTAGGCTCCCTGCTTGTTGGTCTGGATGTACAGCATTACCAGAAAAACGCTGGGAACGAGTACAAAAAGCAGGCTAGAGACAAATCCAAGTTCGTTAACTTCCATTTAATCTAACCCTTATCACGAGGTCTTAATTTTCATTCCTAGGGTACCATCTGATCCGCCGCGCCGATCCTGTGGACTATAGAAAACTTCCAGAGACCGAGGCGTTTAGCACGTTCTCAGCACGACTGCACCTCGGTCTTTGATGATCCCTAGGGTTTGGGCCGAACGGTGACGGGGCCATTGACCAGGGCCTGACAGGCTAGGCGGTAGTTGGCGGGTTTGCGGCGAAGCTTGCGATCTTCGACTGCTGTCCGGGGGGAGAGGTTTTTTTCTCCTGCCAAGACTTCTACAGTGCAGGTGCCACACTGGCCATAGCCTCCGCAGTTCATGAGTTTATCAATGAACTTATAGAGATCCACGCCACTTTCGATCGCTTTGAAGCGCAGGTTATCCCCTGCGTCAGCTTTGATTTCACGGGCCTCTTGACCCTCTTCACCAACAAATTTAATAACGGGCATGACAAGTCCTCACCTACGCCTGTTCAACATTGTCCAGGATTAGTTACCAATTTTAATATTATCCCATTCGTTTGTTAAGTTAAATTACAAAATGTTTCAAAACTTAAAATTGTATTTTTTGCGGTTGGTCTGGGCCAGCATCCCAGGAGCCAGATTTCCGTTGTAATCACTCTGTCCTTGGTGGTGGGGCTGAACGCTAGAACCCCATCTGCGGGGAGCTATCTGGGGTCCATCGGGGGGCGGGTTGGGGGATTTTTTGTGGATGATGGGCTGAATTATGGGCTGATATGGCGAATATGGAGCATTCCCTGTGGGGGACGATCGGCTGGGTTGGGCCTGGGGCTGGACCCGATCGCGGATCCCCACTGTGGCCCTGGGCTGCCCTCTCCCCAACTTCCTTGCATTTGGTATTCACACTAGTTACACTTCTTTATACATTTTCTTTTTAGAACTTTTTGATGGTCAAATTATCAGTAGCCCCTTTTGAGCGCGAAGCTGAGCCGAAGGCAGACCCTGCCGATCGCCAGTGCAACGGGCTGGGGGGTGGCCTGATATCACATAGACTTGAAAGAAATGCAGCCATGCGAGTTGCTGTCTAGATTGCACCCCAGTCTGGCAAAATTCTGTATGGCCTTGCAAAAAGTCATAATATTCGAGGAGGAGCGTAGTCGATGGGACTACCCTGGTATCGCGTACACACAGTCATCATTAATGACCCAGGGCGGCTGCTTGCTGTACACCTAATGCACACGGCCCTCGTGCTGGGCTGGGCTGGCTCAATGGCACTATATGAGCTGGCCGTTTTTGATCCCAGTGATCCGGTTTTCAACCCCATGTGGCGGCAAGGCATGTTCGTGCTGCCCTTCATGACCCGTTTGGGTGTAACCCACTCTTGGTCTGGTTGGACGGTGACCGGAGAACCCTGGGTGAATCAACCCGGATTTTTGAATGCTCACTTTAATTTCTGGAGCTATGAAGGCGTTGCGCTGATGCACATCGTCCTCTCTGGTCTCTTTTTCCTAGCTGCTGTGTGGCACTGGGTTTACTGGGATTTAGACCTCTTTGAGGATCCTCAAACGGGTGAGCCTGCCCTTGACCTCCCCAAAATCTTTGGGGGTCACCTGTTCCTGCTGGGTTTCCTCTGCTTCAACTTTGGCACCTTCCACCTGACCGGGATCTTTGGTCCTGGGATGTGGGTTTCCGATGCCTATGGGTTGACGGGCCATATTGAGCACATTGCTCCGGATTGGGGTCCGACGGGCTTCAACCCCTTTAACCCCGGTGGTGTTGTGGCTCACCACATCGCAGCCGGTATCACCCTGATGATTGGTGGTGTTTTCCACCTCACCGCTCGTCCTCCTGAGCGTCTCTACACCGCTCTGCGGATGGGTAACGTAGAAACGGCTCTGGCCAGCGCGATCGCCGCTGTGTTTGGTGCAGCCTTCGTGGTTGCTGGAACCATGTGGTACGGTCACGCGACCACCCCGATCGAACTCTTTGGCCCCACCCGCTACCAGTGGGATCAGGGCTACTTCACCCAAGAAATTCAGCGCCGTGTTGATGCCAAAGTGGCTGAAGGTGCTTCGCTGTCTGAAGCTTGGGGTTCCATTCCTGAGAAGCTTGCCTTCTACGACTACGTGGGTAACAGCCCTGCCAAGGGTGGTTTGTTCCGCGTGGGTGCCATGAACAGTGGCGATGGGATTGCAGAAGAGTGGCTGGGTCATCCTGTCTTCAAGGATGGTGCAGGTCGTGAACTCAGTGTTCGTCGTCTGCCCAACTTCTTTGAGAACTTCCCGGTTATCCTGACCGATGCCAGTGGCGTGGTTCGGGCTGACATTCCTTTCCGTCGTTCTGAGTCTCAGCTCAGCTTTGAGCAGACTGGGGTTACCGTGTCTTTCTACGGTGGTGCCCTGGATGGTCAAACCTTCACCAATCCTTCTGATGTGAAGAAGTTTGCCCGTCGTGCTCAGTTGGGTGAAGTCTTTGACTTTGACACTGAAACCCTCAACTCTGACGGGGTGTTCCGCACCAGCACTCGCGGTTGGTTCACCTTTGGTCATGCTTGCTTTGCGCTGCTCTTCTTCTTCGGCCACATCTGGCACGGTGCTCGCACCCTGTTCCGGGATGTGTTTGCTGGGATTGATGCTGACCTGGGCGATCAAGTGGAGTTCGGTGCGTTCCAGAAACTGGGTGACGCAACCACTCGTAAGGCTTAATTCAGTCAGTTATGCCCTGTTGTTGCTGCTGATTTCAGTGAGATTGGTTTTGACGACAGCTTAATTTGAATCTTAGGGGACAACTTTGTCCCCTTTTTTTGTGCCTTGGGAGCCTAGGTTAAGGGGGGAGATGGGGGCTGAGGATCTGAAAAGTTGTCGATCGATCGTGGCCGCAGCATGGGGGAAGGGCTGGGATTTATGGCCTTGATGAACAAGTGAATCCCTTCACTGATAAACTATTTACTAAAGTTGCGTGTACTAAAACCCTCAAATGGAAAGCACAATCTATATTTTAGTTTTGGCTGGTGCCCTCACCACCATTTTCTTCGCGATCGCCTTCCGTGAGCCGCCCCGGATTGGCAAATAAGCCCATTCCCTTGGCACTATTGCTTTAAAAATCTTCCAAATTTTGTGATAGTAACTGCCCTAGAACCAGAAACCCTTGGGGTCTTGAGTGGAACTAAGGTTAACCTGCCTTTCCACTCAAGCACTGGTTCTGTCTGTCTAAGTTTTGTTGTTCTGGGTGGGGGCTAGGCCGATCGTCACCGATGCCTAATGGTTGCCCTCCGAGCTGAATTGACGGTAATTCTTCGTCCCACCACTGGCCCTGATCGTAGTAGCTAATAAAGGGTCGGATCGTGAGTTGTAGCGGTGCTCCAGAAGTGGCAGAGTGGTTGGTCTGGGGAGCTGTATTGTGGGTTGGTTGGGTGGCGGCTGTGTTGCTAGGGATGTTGTGGGTTGTGCTGTGAGCTAGACCAGTGGTCGCGTTGGGCGCTAAACCGGGGGCTACGTCAATGCGTAAGAAAGAGTGTAACCATTCAGGGGGTCACGGAAGAATGCGGGTTTCAGGCTCTGAAAATCCTGGATTGGTATGGTTTGAGCTGCTTCGGACTCCGATCGAAGGGCTGAAACCCTACTAACTTCGTAGACCCCTGAATAGTTACGAAAGAGTAGCGCTCTTGTTGTGTTTCTCCCCGCCCTTCTTTGCCGATATAAAGTCGAGAGTAGGCCACCTCTCGATCGCAGGTTTTATCTAAAGACGGTACCCAGTCTGCCATGATTGCAGGCCACTCTGGCAAGTTTGAGCCTTCACGGCGCTGACGGCGGGTACTGCATCCACTGCCGCCACAAACCCACCAATGCAGGTGGGCATCACCATGGCCAGTGTCGCCGGTTTCCAAGTGTTCTAAACAGTGGGCATGGCCTGCCAGGATGAGATCGACGATGGGCCGATCGCCCCGATCGGGGACTGCCGCCACCACTTGATCCAAGACCCAGCGCAAACTTTGGCGCATGGCATAGGTCTCAGCCCGTTTCCATTTGGTGGCTTCGGTGACATAGGGCGGGTGGTGGAAGAACAGAATGCGGCCCCGAATTTGGGGGTTCTGCCAGGAGCGGATGAGGCGATCGCGCAGCCACTGGCGCTGTTCACGATCGCAAAGGCCATCTTCAGCAGCGGGATCCCATTGATGGAGTGTTGTGGAATCCAGGGCGAAGAACTCCACGCCCCCGACGACAAAGCTGTAGTAGCGATTGGGCACACGGGTAAACTGACCGGGGCGGTAGGTGAGGCAGCGGCCTGTGTCTGTGGTGCTGCAATAGTGTTGTTGAAGGTGCTGCTGGAGCTGTTCTGGGGTGGTCCAGGCTTGGAGATAGTCGATAAAGGCGCGGGCGTAGGTGTCACCCTGCTCGGATCCCCGCCAGCCAATGTTTTGACGTACCGGTAGCCCTAGGACTCGAAACAGGGAGTACATGCCTTGGACGGCAACGCCAACGGCAAGGGGCATGTGGCAGTAGTCGTGGTTGCCGAGGGTGGGGAAAAAGGGATGGCGAAAGATCATGCGATCGTAGGCGATCGTTTCTGGCTGCTCTCCCCCCACCAACCATTCCCGATAGGGGTAAATAAAGTTTTGGGGATAAAAGTCTTTGGATCCCGTGGTGTAAACCACATCTCCGGTGTGCAATGTGAAGCGACAATCTTGGAGATGGGGGACCATTTGCTGGGCAATGTGCCGCTGGGGGTGGGCGGTTTCCTGGGGTCCCCAGCCCGTATCGCCGATGACTAAAAAGCTAAAGGCTTCCTGGGATGGCAGGTCTGAGCTAGATGCTGTGCGATCGTCCCCTGCGTTTTCACTTTCTGCCCGATCGACGGCTGTGGGATCAGCAACTGCCCGATCGACTGATTCTGGACGATCGAGTTCCTCTTCCACCAACACAAGGCGGGTTTGGTCAATTCCCTGGTCCTGAAGCCAGGGGTGCTGCCAACGCACCCGTTCCTTCATTTTGGCAATTTTAAGATCGATGGGGGGGTCGGTGAAAGGACGCATGGTAGGGGCAAGAGGCAAGGGAATCAAGGGAAGAGACGGGTGGGAGAAGTCTCTGGCGTTAGTCTCTCTATTGTAACGGTTTGTAAACAAACCGTTGGCAAACCCCCATGCTTCCCTGTGCTGGACTGTGCTCCGTGGACCGGACCCCTTAAAGACCGGACCCCTTAAAGATCTAAGGCTTGGGCCATGTATTCGCCCCACAGTTGGGCTGCGATCCAGCTTCCGCCTTCCGTGGGGCTGTTATCGTCGTTGCCCAGCCAGATCCCCGTGACCCAGCCCTCCTTGGGCAGGTAGCCCACAAACCACATATCGACCACATCATTGGTGGTGCCGGTTTTGCCCGCAGCCCCTGGAATCCCGGCCCCGCGACCCGTGCCGCTGCTGACGACTCCTTGGAGCATGGCGGTCATGGTTTTGGCCGTTTCGGGGTTGAGGACTTGTTTACGGTTGCCGGGAACTTGGCTGACATCGTAGCTGACTTTACAGGTGGCCCGATCGCCGGGGCTGGTGCAGGTGTTGCTGTCATAGACGCGGTTAATGGCGTGGGGACGGTAGAAGGTGCCCCCATTGGCCAGAACCCCATAGGCTCCGGTCAGTTCCAGCAGCGTCACTTCACTTTGGCCCAGGACTAGGCCGGGGGTTTCCAGCAGCTCCGATCGAATGCCCATGGCCTTGGCGATTTGGACGACGGAGCCGAGTCCTGCATCCTGGGCAACCCGTAGGGCAACGGAGTTTTCTGACTGGGCTAGCCCCTGAAACATGTCGATGGTGCCGCTGCTGCGCTCACAGGCGCTGTAGGATTGGCCCTGCCAGGAGAGGGGATCACAGGAGTAGCCTTTGTAGGGGGAGACTCCGGCTTCTAAGGCGGCGGTGTAGGCGAAGATCTTAAAGGTGGAGCCAGGTTGGCGTAGGGCTTGGGTGGCTCGGTTGAATTGGCTTTCCTGGTAGTCAAATCCCCCCACTAAGGCCAAGATCGAGCCGGTATTGGCATCTAGGGTGACGATCGCACCTTGATCGAATCCATACTGGGAGCCTTGCTTGCGGAGGGCTTCTCGCAGGGTGGTTTCGGCGAGGTTCTGTAACTTTAGATTCAGGCTGGTTTCCACCATGAAGTTGCCGTCATCGGTGACCGATCGTCCGTAGAGTTGGTCTAGCTCGTCGATAATGCGGCCATAGAAGTAGGGCGAGAGCAGGCTGCTGCTGGTGTCGCAAACGGTGGGATCGAAGGTAATCACCGATCGTAGGGCCGTTTGGGCCTCCTCTTCGGTGACCATATTCAGTTCCAACATGCGGTTAATGACCCGATTGCGCAGCCCCCGTGCGGTGTCTAAGTCTTCGCAGGGGCTAAAGCCGTTGGGGGCCGGTAGGATGCCGACGAGGGTTGCAGCTTCGGAGAGGGTGAGATCGCGGGCAGATTTGAGGAAATATTGCTGGGCGGCATCCTCAAAGCCATAGCCCACACCGAGATAGACCCGATTGAGGTAGGTCAGCAGTAGCTCATCTTTGCTGTAGAAAGTTTCGAGCTTGGTAGCGACAATGACTTCGCGAATTTTGCGCCCGATGCTATCTTCTCGGCCTACATAGTCTGGAAAGAGGCTGCGGGCAGTTTGCTGGGTGAGGGTACTGGCTCCTTCCAGTTGTCCCCCTCCAAGGCGGATGACGATCGCCCCCACAATGCGCAGGGGGTCAAAGCCGAAATGCCAATAAAAACGGGTATCTTCCGAGGCAATGACAGCCTTGGGCAAATAGGGGGAAAATTCCTTCAGGCTCTCCAATTCCACATGGCTTTCGCTGCGGAGGGTGGCTAACGGTGTGTTATCTCCGGCATAGGCGGCGATCGGCCCCTGGACACTGCCTAGAATTTGCGTCGGCACCTTGCGCCATTCCCAAGTTAGGGCCGCTCCGGCTAGGGCGACTGCAACCCCCAGACCGTAAATCCCATACTTCAGGCCCCGCACCCACACCGACGGTGGATCCCAGTAGCGCAGCTCTACGACTTTGATCAATTCGGGCGGCCCTAGGGTGACCCGATCGCCGTGGCGCAGTTCCAGCGCTTTAACCTTGCGCTTGCCCCAGTAAATGCCATTGGTGGAGCCTTCATCCTTCAGGAAAAAGGGGGCAGGGGGGGTAAACCAGCCGGGGTTAGGGGGCTGTTCCCGGCGTAGGCTGGCGTGTTTGCCGCTGACCAGTTCATTTTGGATCTGGAACTGACAGCTACTGCTGCGCCCCAAATCGTAGCGATCGCCCACCAGCTTCCGTCGCCGCTGTGGCCGGGGATCCTCAGGATTAATAATCTCCAGTTCAGGCAGCTTTGCCTCTGGGCGCAACTGCAACAGGGTCCGCCCCAATTGGGTTTGTACCAACTGCCCCATCACCGTTTGACCAAACCCTGTCTTGCCGATCGCGGTCTTAACCTTCTCCAGCATGGTCTGTTGGGGTGGGGGAGGCGTAGGGGGAGATGAAGTCATGGGGTAGATAGACCTCCGGTATCGCTAGGGGTAATCCAAGTTTTAGCTGGACTGGTGTCAGCGGCCATAATCAGGTAGCCACATTGTTGGAGCGCACGCTCTAGCTCTGCAATCCGAATCGGTTTGGTTAAATAACCATTCATGCCCGCTTCGCGGCAGCGCTTGCGATCCTCTTCGGTGGCGTAGGCGGTCAAGGCGATAATCCAAGGACGGTGCTGAAAAGTGCTGGAACTGTTGGTTTCGATCGACCATTCCTGATTAATGGCCTGAGTTGCCGTGAGACCATCCATCTCCGGCATCTCTAAGTCCATAAGCACCACATCATAAACCGTCTTTCGCACCGCATTGAGCGCCTCGCGGCCATTGTTGACCACCTCGGCCTCATAGCCCAGCTTGCGCAGCAGCCGCACTACTACCTCCTGGTTGATGCGGTTATCTTCCGCAACCAAGATGCGAAGCTCCCGATCGAGGGCTTCGGGTGGAATTTGGGGTTGCTGACTAAATTGAATTTGAAACGTTCCCAAACGAATTAAATCATCACTGGCTAGGGGATACAACTCATGGGCAGACAGGCGCTTGTCATTGAGATAGGTACCGTTGGCGCTGCCCAGGTCCAAAATCCAGTAACAGTCCCCTTCCCGGACAATTTGGGCATGGTAGCGAGACACCGTGGTTTCGCCCAGGACGATGCGGTTGCCCATGGTGCGGCCAATGGTGGTGATCTGATCGGTGAGGTAAACCGTTTGAGGAGCTTCTTGCTCCCAGCGAATGTCCAACCGTGCCCGGAGGGTGGATGGGGTTGTGTTTTCTACGGCCTCCTGGGGCAAGAGGGTGGGCATCAAGATGGAAAACCGAAAGACCGATCCCTGGCCGGGGTCGCTGGTGACTTGGATAGTGCCGCCCATCAACTCTGTCAGGCGCTTGCAAATGGCCAGCCCCAGACCAGTGCCGCCGTAGCGGCGGGTAATGGAGGTGTCGGCTTGGCTAAAGGATTGGAACAGACGGGCCTGTTGATCGGGAGAAATACCAATTCCCGTATCCTTAACGGCAAAGTGGAAACGATAGAGCAGTTGTTGGTCTAGGGGGGAGGATCCGGGCTGGGGGGCGGGGGAAACGCATTCTGCGCCTACGGTGACGGATACGCCACCGTCCTCGGTGAATTTGACCGCATTGCTTACTAAATTTACCAAAACCTGCCGTAGGCGTGTGATATCGCCCAAACATTGTGTTGGGATATCTTCATCCAGTTCCCAGCGCAGGTCAATGCCCTTCAACATGGCTTGGGATGCGGACAAATCCACCGCCGATTTAACACAGGCTGCCAAGTCAAAGGGTTTGATCTCTAGATCGAGCTTGCCCGATTCAATTTTAGAAAAGTCGAGAATATCGTTAATGGTGCCGAGTAGGGCTTCGCTGCTGCTGCGAATGGTGCCGACAAAGTCCCGTTGCTCTGAGGTGAGGGCTGTGTCTGACAGCAGGGTTGCCATCCCTGTAATGGCGTTGAGGGGGGTGCGAATTTCATGGCTCATGACGGCGAGAAATTCGCTTTTGGCCCGGTTTGCGGCTTCGGCTTCCTGTTTGGCTTGGGTGAGTAACTGGCGCTCTTTGTAGATTTGGGTAATGTCTTCTACAACTAGGAAGTAGGCGATTGCCGCTGGAGATGGAGCAGAGGCTGTGGGGTGAGGGGCTGGGGCCTGGGGCGATGGGGCCTCTGGATCTGGCGTTGCTGGTTGCGCGGGATTTGGCGCGGGATTTTGTGCGGAATGCTGTTCGGGATTAATAACTGAGAGGGTGAGACTAACCCAGAGCGTCTGTCCTTGGCGATGTTTCCACGGCTGTTCTCGCCGCAGGGAGGGGTGTTTTCCTGCTTGGAGTTCTGTGAGGAGGGCGGAGAGGGGGGGGTGGGGTGCTGGCTCCGGTTCTGTTGTTTCCCCGACGGGGCACGACTGTGGCCCTCCCTCTGCCAAGCTATCCACCGCAATACCCAGCAAATCCTGGCTATCCTCATAGCCCAAGAGGTGGCAGAGATGGGGATTGACTTGCAGAACCTGCCCAGTGGCGGAAAGATAGGCCATGCCCACTCCCACCTGTTGAAAAATAACTTGAAAGGGAGGAACGGCGGTTGGCATCGGCTTAGACGGGGTTAGGGGATTGGACTACAAACACCGAAACCTGAAACCTGAGGCTACGGGATGGGGGGTCACACCTTGTGCGGGGGCTGTCATCCGGTTTGAGCGGAGAGGGTTTCAGGGCGATCGAGGGAGCGTTTCCAGTCCAACTCACCGATCGCGCCTCGATGGCTTTTCAAGGACTTCAAACGCAAGACTAGGTTCTCAGGGAGTTCTCTAGGTCGTTGGCTCATTCCCGACAGATGGCCCAGGGATTAGCTGCATCTTAGAGCTAATTTATAAAGAGATTCTTAAGGTAGACTGAGGATCCCCAAGAAGTTTTGTAGACTACAAGGGTAGTGATGCCCAAAACAGC
>JBMTWK010000064.1:0-10386 GCA_049452395.1 Prochlorothrix sp.
CGATTCGGAGGGGAAAGCAGAAGCAGAGCGAGACGAGGAGATAAAAACGAGGAGATAAAAACGAAGACAGTGCTTAATCCACCTATTTAGCGTTCTTAGGTGAGTGTTTTGGGCTGTTGAACACTCTTTTATTATCATTGCCGAACTCTGGGGGAGTTGCAGTGATGGGACAGTTTGGGAACTGTGAGGTTGGGGAAGTGTGGTTGTGACGATCGAAGGGTGCAGATGTGATGTCACCCCAAAAATTGGATCTTTTTGACCTGGGTCGTCACGGGTCAGATGTGGGCTGAGTACTTTGATTAAGCTTGTCTTTAAAGCTTTCCGTATTTCTATTGTGAGGGGCGATCGCCCTGGAGGCTAGGGAGCAAAGGATTCGCCTAGCCCGATCGAGAACGGCTATAACCCTGACGGGCCTAGGGCTGTAGCATTTAGCTGTAGCATTTTCTACATTGCAAAACTTCACACAGTTCTCAGTCTGGCCGGACCGGTTGCAGCAAAAGTTGACCCTCTCCAGTTCCCAGTCTGGCCGGACTGGTTGCAGCAAAAGTTGACAATCTGTTGTGTCAATGGACAATTACTATACGTCGCACCTAATGTCGCACCTAATCTGGAGTAAGGATCCATTCCTCTATGACCCTCAGCTTGCAGACCATTCAGCCCTCCGGCATCTTTGACGGAACGGCAGCCCAATCTTTCCATGGGGATCTCGCCCAGGCCCTGACCCATGACCCCGATGCGATCGTGGTTGATTTTCGGAACACCTCTTTTATTGACAGTTCCGGCTTGGGCGCATTGGTTTCAGCCCAAAAAAAGGTGCGATCCCAGGGCAAAAAACTTCTGTTTTGTCACCTCAATGCCCAAATTAAGATGATCTTTGAATTAACAAGCTTAGATCAAGCCTTTGCTATCTTTAATGATCTAGAGGAGGTGAAGCAAAGCCTCGCCTAGCGACAAGTGAGCCTTGTAACGGTTAGCCTTGTGATGGTTAGCCTTGTGATGGTTCAGCCTACGGTGCAGCCGAGCGATCGGGCAGTCTAGACCAGACAGACAATCTTCCCCACCCCCCGCTGCATGAGGGTCAGCTAGCCTGACCCCCCCTAAACCCGCCTCTTTGGGGTCTCTTCCCGTGGGGCTAAGCCCCTGTGGCGCAATCCCCACCGCTTCCGGCCCTGGCTCTACCCCCAGCCCAACCGTTTGCCCTTCTGCCCTTCGACCTGAGCCGACAAGACCGCCATGACAGATACTGATATGACGAGCACCGATATGACGAGTACCGATATGACGAGTACCGATATGACCAATACAGAGCACGCTAATTATATTGAGATTATCGAGACGGTTATCACCAGTCTGCGGGAAGAGGGATCGGCCATGGTTAGCCATAACCAGGAGGGGGGCTATCTCTGGAAGTTTAACTATGGCAGTGTTGAGGTGCGGGTGCAGTTGTCGGGCCTGACGGATGACGATACCCTCATGGTGTGGTCTTCAATTTTGCCCGGACCCTT
This sequence comes from Prochlorothrix sp., assembly GCA_049452395.1. Lineage (GTDB taxonomy): Bacteria > Cyanobacteriota > Cyanobacteriia > Prochlorotrichales > Prochlorotrichaceae > Prochlorothrix. Next base: position 1,506 of record JBMTWK010000064.1, read on the forward strand.
CAAGAATGAGCTGGAGCTACTGCGCAAACTGATGCAGTTAAATGGAGGAGAAACCCTAGAGGCGCGTTTTGCCCTCATTCAGGACCAAATTGTGGTCCTAACCTCCCGCACGGTGGCAGATTTATCGCCTGGGGAAATTTCCCGCGCAGTGACGATCGTGGCAACCCTGGCCGATGACTATGACGATCTGCTGCTGGCTGAGTTCAAATAGCCCTACTGAAGCAGGGCATCCAAGAGTACATCGCCACCGTAGCGAATAACATCGGTGCAGGGAAGGCCGGTGTCGGTTTGGGCCTGGGCGATCGCGGTCTGGGCCTCGGCATCCGTTAAGCCAAAAGTATTAAGGGCAATACCGACGACACGGGCGGGGGTAAAGAGACCGGCAGCGGTGGCGAGGGTTTCGTAGAGGGCGATCGCTGCTGGTAAGGGTGGAAGCAAGAAATCGGGGAGTTTGTGGATATGGATTTGGCTGGGGCGGTGAACGAGGATCAAGTGGTTTGCTTGAGATCCGCGCAGTAAGGGCAAGGGAGCGGTAGAACTGGGATGAAATAGAGAACCTTGGCCTTCCACAAAGATAATATCGGCGTTATTGCCGTGGTTTAGCACCTGTTGCTGTACGGCTCCGGCGGCAAAATCGACCCGAATCGCATCCAAGGGAATGCCGCTGCCTTGAATCATAATCCCGGCCTGTCCCGTGGCCACAAAGGCCGATCGCAGTCCCCGATCCCGTGCCAAGCGCTCCAAAGTCAACCCGGTGGACATTTTGCCCACCCCCATATCGGTCCCCACCATCAACACCCGCCGACAGGTGAGGTTACGGGCAGAGCCGTTGGCGGTGGTTAAGCCTGGGGGTTCCTGGCGCAAATCCCAAACCCATTGTTGGGCAGGATTGACGGTTTGCAGATGGGCGGCGATCGTCGGATCTGCCCCTAATTTTTGGTGCAATCCGTTCACAACCGACAGCCCTGCTTTGACCCCCTGCCGCACTTCTTCTAGCCAAGCTTCCGGCAACTGCCCCCCCAGCGGCGCAATGCCAATGAGCAAGACATCGGGTTGGTACTGCAAGGCTTCGGTCACGGAGGCGACGATCGGTACCTCCCGATCGATCCCCGTGACTTCCCGCAGGTTTTGCCCTGCACAGTCAGGATCGATCACGGTGACGATCGGTCCTTCCCGGTATCGCAACAAAGCAAGACCCGTTTTCCCATCGGTGCTTTGGGTGCCCTGGGGTAGAAACAGTGCGACTCGATGTTGGGGAGTTAGCATAGGATAGATTTTGGTAGATAGGGTCTGTAAAGCTGTGTCCATGGGGAGAATACCTCAAAACCTGGGGAAGGATCATCGGGATTGGGATTGCTACGGTGTCTTAGCTCTTGGAACTGGGGCCAACGCAAGCGGCGCTGTGGCTTGTTGGACGACACCACTGGCAAGGTTTTTGCTTCTAAGTACTCAGCGGTTTACCGCTAAATGGCATACACTAGAGAGCATCTACGAATCGCAATCTATCCTTTACATCATCCTTGACATTAGAGGAGCTATCGGATGGCAACTACCCCAGAAGAAGTTTGGCAATTATTGGGAGAATTGGTGCAAGCCCAGAAGGAAACCGATCGCCGGTTGAAGACATTGGGCGAGGAAACCGATCGTCGCCTGAAAGAGCTAGGCGAAGAAACCGATCGTCGCTTGAAGGAACTGAGCGAGGAAACCGATCGTAAGTTCAAGGAATTCGCCGCAGAGGCCGATCGCCGCAGCCAGGAGGCCGATCGCCGCAGCCAGGAGACCGATCGGCAGCTACGGGAGACCGATCGCCAACTCCAGGAAACCGATCGCCAACTCCGGGAGACCGATCGCCAACTCCAGGAAACCGATCGCCAAGTCAAAGAACTAGGCAAGCAAATAAAGGAGTTGGGTAGACAAATTGGGGGCTTGGGGGCCAAATTTGGGAGCTTTACGGAGGGGATGGCCTATCCCTCCATGGCACGGATTTTGCAGGAGCAATTTGGCATGGACTGCGTGGGGCCAAGGGTGCGGCGGCGGCGCAATGGCCAAGAAATAGAGATTGATGTGTTGGCCTATGCCAATAGCGATCGTCAGGCTGTCTATGTGGTAGAAGTCAAAAGTCATCCCAGGGAAGAGTCGATCGAGCAAATGCGGCGTTTGTTGCAGCGATTCCCGGAATTTTTCCCCGAACATCGGGATAAAGCCCTCTATGGCATTCTAGCGGCAGTGGACGTGTCGGCGGCGGTGCGGGATCAGTTTTTGGCGGAAGGGTTGTATGTGGCGCGGATTGAGGATGAGGTCTTTGCTTTGGATGTACCGGAGGGCTTCCAGGGGCGATCGTGGGCCTAGAGCCATAGTACCGAAGATGTGATTGCCCGCTGCGCTAGAGTTGAGGGCATCCCTAGCCTAGGAACTATCCCTCACCTCACGTCCCCAACCCCATGCTGAAATCGTAGATTCATGCTCTAGCGCTCTTCTGTCCCTCGTTCCCCTCGCCCCCATGCCCCGCATTGATCTCATTCATAACGCCGTTAAAGCAGCGCTGATCAAGCAGAAATGGCAGATTATCGCCGATCCCTATATCCTGGAATATAATACAGCGAAGCTTTATGCTGATCTTGCTGCCGATCGACCGATCGCCGCAGAACAATCTGGTCGCCAAATTATTGTTGAGGTGAAAAGTTTTCTAGGTCTGTCTACTGTTCAGAACCTCAAAGAAGCCCTCGGTCAATATGACATTTACTTGTGTTTACTGGAAACCCTAGCGATCGACCGCAAACTCTATCTTGCCCTGAGTCTAGAAGCTCACCAAGCTCTTCAAAAGAACGCAATTACAGCCCTAGTCCTTGAAAAACGTCGCATTCCCCTCATTATTGTTAACTTAGCAAGCGAAGAGATTGTTCAATGGATTCACTGACAGATTCACTGGTAACAGCCACCGCTACAACTGAGACTAGTTTTGCTCTCGATCATTACAGCACGATCGTCCAGCAGGTTCTCCAAGACCTTGTGGATCTGTGTAACCAAGCAACCGATCGATCGACCGATACTTTTTTAGTTAGCGATCCCATTAACAGTCACTACATTTGGATGACCTTAGGCTGGCAAAACTCCCAGCGGGTTTGTGGCATCACCGTCTATATTCGACTTCACCAAAACAAAGTTTGGATTGAAGAAGATTGTACCGAAGATGGGATTGCCCTCAACCTTATTGCTGCGGGTATTCCCCAACAGGATATTGTCTTGGGCTTCCACAGTCCCCAACTTCGGCCCTACACAGCCTTTGCCGCAACGTAACGGACGATGCTCGGCTAAACCAAAGCGGGAGTTAGCGCCGTGCCAGACAAGCTAAAGGCTCGGACTTCGGTGATTTTGACCTGAACCAGTTGGCCTTTGAGGGCGTTAATATCCCCCTCGCAGAAGGTAAGGCGGTTGGTGCGGGTGCGTCCCATGACCTGGCTTGGGTTTTTGGGATTTACCGCTTCGACGAGGATTTCTTCGATACGATCGCCATAGCGCTGCGATCGTTCCGCCGCCTTAGTGGCCACCAAATGATTCAACCGCTGAAGCCGATCGGCCTTAACTTCCTCTGAAAGCTGAGCGTCCCATGTTGCAGCCGGAGTATTGGGGCGGGGGGAGTATGCGGCAGTATTAAGCTGATCGAAGCCGATATCTTCAACTAAACGCAGGGTATCTTCAAATTGGGCCTCGGTTTCGCCAGGAAAGCCGACGATCGCATCGGCACTAATGGCCGCATCGGGCAGATACTGGCGCACCTTGTCGATAATCTGGCGATAGCGCTCTTGGGTATAGCCCCGGCCCATGGCCTTGAGGATATCGTTATTGCCGGACTGGAAGGGAATATGGAAATGTTCGCAAACCTTGGGTAACTCAGCACAGGCCCGGATCAGACGCTCGGTGAAGTAGCGGGGGTGGCTGGTGGCAAAGCGAATGCGATCGATCCCCGGAATATCATGGACAAAGTAGAGTAAGTCCGTCAGGGTATGTAAATGGCGACCTTCCGGCGTGCTGCCCGGTAAATCCCGCCCGTAAGCGTCAATATTTTGCCCCAGTAGCGTCACCTCCCGGTAACCCTGGCGGCCCAATTCCTCCATTTCCGCCCGAATTGCCTCTGGAGTCCGCGACTGCTCTACCCCCCGCACCCCTGGCACCACACAATAGGTACAGCGCTCATTACAGCCATAAATCACATTAACCCAGGCCGTAACCTCGCTATCCCGCCGGGGCTGGGTAATGTCCTCCATGATATGGACCGGCTCCGTCGCCACCAGTTGGCTACCGTTAAAAACCTGCTCTAGCAAGTCCTGGAGGCGGTTGGCGTGCTGCGGACCCATGACCAAATCCAACTCCGGTACCCGCCGCAACAGTTGCTCCCCCTCCTGCTGGGCGACACAGCCCGCCACAATGAGCGTCAAGTTGGGATCCTGCTGTTTGCGCTTGGCCTGCCGCCCCAGATAGGAGTAAACCTTTTGTTCGGCGTTGTCGCGGATTGTACAGGTGTTGTACAGCACCAAATTGGCTTCTAGGGGTTCTTCAGTCCACTCAAAGCCCATATTTTCCAAAATTCCGGCCATGCGCTCGGAATCGGCTTTGTTCATCTGGCAGCCGAAGGTGGTGATGTGGTAGCGGCGAGGGGTGGGAAGGACCATGGGGCTAGGGGGTTGGCTCCGGTGAGGTGGGCAAGGGCAACATGGCCAAAACCATGCAAAAAACCATCCCCCATGCTAGCAAATTCTTCCCCCCCTTGAGCGTTGGGCTGTTTCTTGGCTTTTATGCTCGGTAGACTACCAGAATGTTTGGAGTCCCATTAAGTGGTATTCATCAAGTGCCTGATCCTTAGAGATTAGGGTTAATTGCTGTGCTATTGCTTGCCAAATTAGCCTGCGATCGAAGGGGTCTTTGTGGACTGCTTTTGGCAGGCGGTAGAAGCTTGCAGCTTCGGTAATTCCTCATCGGAAATCTCAAACACTGATCCAGTTACCAGGGCAGAATTTCGCCGTTGGAGTGCCAGAAAGTGCCGGAATTGCTGAGATCGAGGGCATCAATGCGGGCGAGGAGTCCCCGGACGGATTCTTGGGGGCTGATGCCGCTGGGGATAAAATGGGTCATGGGGGTACTGACGAGGCCGGGGTGGAGGATGGCGACGGCGATGCCTTGGGGTTTGAGGTCGTGGGCGAGGGATTTTCCGGCCATGGAGAGGGCAACTTTGGACATGCGGTAGCCGTAGGAGCTGCCGGAGGTGTTGTCGCCGATCGATCCCATGCGGCTGGTCATCAGGATTACTTTGCTGCCCGATCGTAGGTTCCCCAGCAAGCGATGGGTGACCCGCAGCGGCCCCAGGGCATTGACTTCAAATTGCCGCCGAATGCTCTCAAAATCGAGGTCTTTGAGGGTGACTCGCTCTAGGAGACCGGCGTTGTTAATGAGGACATCGATCGTGTTGCCTTGGAGCCGATCGGCCAGGGCATTCACCGCTGCATCTGCGGTGATATCAACTCCGGTTTCGACCTGCACGCCCAGCGCGTCCAGTTCCGGCGACGATCGGCGACAGACTGCAATCACTGTTTCGCCCCGTTTTTGGAGTTGGCGGCAGTATTCAAGGCCAATACCGCTGTTTGCCCCTGTAATTAAATAAGTCGCCATAAAATGCCTCAGTAAATTGAGATGAGTGGGATAAATGAGGAAAATCCAGGATTAAACGGGATTAACAGCCATATTCATCATTTATAGCTGTACTTCTTTCAGGTTTACGTTCTAAAGACAAAGTTTTTAGCCCCAGTATCGCAAACCGTACCAGGTTAAAACCCCCAACAGGAAGCCGCCAAGGCCGATCGCCCCCCAACGCACGGCACTGTGGACTGTGACAAGGGGAAGATGCATTCCCAAATAGCGCTGTTGGGGCTGGAGGTAGGTGTCCCAGACCCGTTCGAGGTCAGCCTGGGTGACGGCTTGGATGCGATCGCGGTAGTTGGGAATTTCAGTGATATCAGTGACGTTACTGGCCCAGTTGGAAAGCCAACTGGCGCGGCTGTAGCTGCTCTCCATAGACAAAGCCCAGCGGCCAATCAGAGCATTTTTAGCCTCCACCCGCTCTGTTTCAGTGAAATTTGTGATATTTTGCCTTTCTAAATGAGCTTCAATCTCAGTTAGGGCTTGATTCTTATTTTTACGGCTCACGCTCGTAGAAACTTCCCAATAGCCCACATCACGGTAGGAGGCATTCCATGCCCCTACACCATAGACCAAACCCTGATTGGTACGCAGTTCTTCCATCAGTTGTTGATCGAGAATTTCAGCGAGGACGGTGAGGGGCCAGCGATCGGGATGGTCCCAGCCTACAGTGCGGGCGACGAGTTGCAGTTTGACTTGATCAGTGGTGGTAAAGCCACGCACAATAATAGGACGAGTGCGTGGTTGGGGAACTACGGGCGTGGGAGGTTGTGGAGGGACGGTTTGGGCTGGAATTAGACCGAAATACTGCTGCGCCAAGGTTTTTAGAGTATTTAGGTCAGTATTTCCAGCTACAACCAGCGTGGCATTACCCGGAACATAGTGGCGATCGTAGTAGGCTTGGAGTTTGTCCCGATTGATGTTGTCTAGGGCTTGATCTTCACCGATGATGGTCCAACCAAGGGTAGAGTCAGGAAACATGACTTGGCGGAGTTTTTGGTTGAGGTTGTAGCCAAAGCCCCAATGGTTGAGGTGATTGAGGATCCAGCCATAGCGGCCCGATTTCTCCTGGAAAATCACTTTCCGCTCTCGTTCTACTTTATCTTCTGGCAAGGTGGGCCTGAAAACCACTTGGGATAGCCATTCAAGGGCGATGGACAGGTCTGAGGCGGCAGTTTGGGCGTAGTAGGTGGTATTTTCCCAACCAGTCCACGCATTCCAGTGGCCCCCCTGTCGGCTGATGCGTCGCTCAATTTCTAGCTCATCCCATTTTTCGGTGCCAGTAAAGACCATATGCTCTAAGAAGTGGGAAATGCCGTTAATGTCTGATGTTTCCGATCGGGCACCGACATTGATCAGCAACAGGGCAGTGGTGGAAATTGCCGTAGGGTCAGGTTGGAGCCAGATACGGAGACCATTGTCGAGGGTGTGTTGCTGGACGGGGAAGTCGCTGCCGGGGGGCACGATCGGCGGCTCTGGGGTGGGCGTGCTTGTCAGGGAAGGGTTAGAGAGAGCAGTGGGAGACATAGCGGAGAGGGATGAAGGGGTAAGGGTGCAGGTGAGGGTCAAGACAAAGAGGCCCAGCCTCAAAACTTTAGGCATCAATGGGAGAATGTGGCGCATAGGTCACAGGGCATCGGGATCAAGTCCCAAGGCTCGTAACTTTTCGGCTAGCCGATCGGCCCGTTGGCGTTCCTGCTCGGCCCGTTGGCGTTCCTGCTCGGCCTGCTGTTGAGCCTGTTCGGCCTGCTGTTGGGCCTGTTCGGCTTGGTGCTGGGCTTGGGCGGTGCGTTGGCGTTCCTGGGCAACCCGTTCATCCCCATGGGGCAGGAGATTGCCGTGGGAGTCCCACCAGCGCAGCCAGGGTAGGGTTTGGTTGAGGTAGGAGCCGTGCCAGATGCCCAATTCTACGCCGATCGGGGGAATGGGGAAATGGCCCCGATCGTTGGGGGCACAGCGTTGATAGTGATTGCCACTGAGTTCGTAGAGTTCCACTGAGGCATGGTCTACCTCATAAATTGCATAAAAAGGTACCCGAATCGCCTGTTCATAGACCCAAAACTTGCCTGCTTTTGTATTTTCTGCTGCTAAGGGCGAGGTTCTATCCCGTTCTTCGGCACCGGTCCCAGACACAAATTCAATCACAATCAAAGGTGCGACAATTTCTTGCCACATCACATAGGAGCGTCGCCGTTGACCCGCCAGCAGGGGAGGTACATTAGGCACATAGAACCAGTCGGGAGCCTCGGCCCCGCGCTCTAGGGGATCGGCCAGTCGCCAGTAAATGCCGCAGTCTTGGCCAATGGCATACTGGCGATCGGGATGGAGCACATCAAGGGTGGGGCGGATAGAGTCGGTGAGCAGGAGACTTTGGGGGTGTTCTTGGAAGTTTTTCACGAAGCTGCCATCGGTTTCGGGGAGTTGGGTGTGGTCCGGCAGGGTCAGAAGGGGCTGGGGTACGGCGATCGTCATAGCAATGCTCCCACAGAGGTATTTTTGCTTTGAGTATCTTGGGTTTAATTGTAAGGGTCTCAGCCAGATCCAGGGGGTACTAGGTCCAGTCTTCTATATCTTCGCCCGTGGTGCGGTAAACCTTTTGTTGGGCATGGATAGCCCGTGTTCGGGCAAAGAGTTCTTCTTCCGTTAAGCCCCAGCGTTGCAGGGCTTGGGCCAAGCTGTCTTGAATATCCTGGGCACCGGGGAAGCCTTGGTAGCGAATTTTTAAGCGGGCCAACTCTACTAGGGCCAGATCGGATAGTTCTCCCTGCAAAATTTGGTCGGCGGTGAGGCGATCGATCGCCCATTGGGGATGTTGTTGGTTCTGGTTACCAGTCTCGGCCATGGGTTCTGTACTTTCCCATTTTTTAATATTATCTTTCGCAATCTTAGGGGATGTTTATAACCCTAAAAGTATTTTTTCATCGCCTCCCTTGAGAAGGGGGAAAATGAGGATTACCAATAGGAAAGCCGACTACAAATCGGCCCTTCGGGGGACTCTTTGTTAGGCATAGAAAAGCCGATCGCAAATCGGCCCTCCCAGGGGGACTTTTGGGGGGGGTATCCCACTTTAGAAAAATCTCGGTGTCGCGTCCCCGTGGGGTGCATCCCACTTTGGAAGAATCTTGGTAGGGGTCGTGCCCCCGTGCCGACCCTCTTTGGCCCAAAACCAGGGCAACCACGGGGGGATTGC